>JAQXAP010000174.1 GCA_029252865.1 Polaribacter sp. | reverse complement strand
ATATATTTTTATTCATTAGAGGTTAGAATTAAAAAATAAAGGATAATACAACAATACTATTAATGAAATATCAAACACGCAAAAAAGCATTAGTTTTACTAGCAGATGGAACAATTTTTTACGGAAAATCTGTTGGAATAGAAGGTACTTCTACAGGAGAGATCTGTTTTAATACAGGTATGACAGGTTATCAAGAAATATTTACTGATCCTTCTTATTTTGGTCAGATAATGGTTGCTACAAATGCACATATTGGTAATTATGGAGTTAATAATAGTGAGGTCGAATCTGATGGAATTAAAATATCAGGTTTAATTTGTAGGAATTTTAGCTTTACCCATTCGAGAGTAGATTCTGACGGTAATTTAAAAGAATGGTTTATAAAGCATAATTTGGTTGCTATTTCTGATGTAGACACAAGAGCACTAGTTTCTTACATTAGAGACAATGGAGCTATGAACGCTATTATTTCTACGGAGGTTGATGATATAGATGATTTAAAAAAACAATTAATAAAAGTGCCAAGTATGGAAGGTTTAGAATTAGCTTCTAAAGTTTCAACCAAAGAGCCTTATATAGTTGGAGATGAAAACTCCGAAATCAAAATATCTGCGCTCGACATCGGTATAAAAAAGAATATTTTAAGAAACCTAGTAAAAAGAGGAGCTTGCATTAAAGTTTTTCCATATAATTCATCTTTTGAAGACCTAGCCTCTTTTACCCCTGATGGATATTTCATTTCTAATGGACCTGGAGATCCAGAACCATTGATAGATGCACAAAAATTAGCCAAAGAAATTATAAAAAGAGATCTTCCTTTATTTGGTATTTGTTTAGGACATCAGGTTATTGCATTGGCAAACGGAATTTCCACTTATAAAATGCATAATGGTCATCGAGGTATCAACCACCCTGTTAAAAATCTATTATCGGGTAAAGGTGAAATTACTTCTCAAAATCATGGTTTTGCAATTAATAGAGAAGAAACAGAGGCTAATGAAAATGTAGAAATCACGCATGTACATTTAAATGATAATACCGTGGCGGGTATTCGTCTAAGGAATAAGAATACTTTTTCGGTACAATATCATCCTGAAGCTAGCCCTGGACCGCATGATTCTGATTATTTGTTTGATCAATTTATAGAAAATATAAAAGTAAATAAGTAAGTTATATCGTAATTTAATGTTGATTAATCGAACGTTTTTCGGTGTTCATCTTTTTTCAAATACAAAGGTTTATTTTATAACTACTTTAGAAGTGTGATATAAAAATCACATTCTTTTTCATAGCAATTTTCCCACTCATTTTTTGAGTGGGTTTTTTTTATTAAATTCTTAGCAAACGTTTTCGTAATTAATTTCTCACAAATAAGTAAAAGCTTTATACATTTCGTAATTTAGCATTCTTAAATTATGAGATCTAAAATTAATTAAAAAATAATAAAATGAGTATTATAATCAGCGTTCACGCCCGTCAAATTTTTGATTCAAGAGGTAATCCAACAGTAGAAGTAGATGTAACTACAGAAAATGGTGTTTTAGGTAGAGCCGCAGTTCCTTCTGGAGCTTCTACAGGAGAGCACGAAGCTGTTGAATTACGTGATGGAGGTAAAGATTACATGGGGAAAGGCGTATTACAAGCAGTAAGTAATGTAAACAATATAATTGCCGCTGAGTTATTAGGTACATCTGTTTTTGAACAAAACTCTATAGATCAATTAATGATCGATTTAGATGGTACGACAAATAAATCGAAATTAGGGGCAAATGCAATTTTAGGAGTTTCTTTAGCTGCTGCTAAGGCTGCAGCTGGTGAATTAGGTATGCCTTTATACAGATATGTTGGTGGAGTTTCTGCGAATACATTACCTCTACCAATGATGAATATCATTAATGGTGGTTCTCATTCTGATGCTCCTATTGCTTTTCAAGAATTTATGGTAATGCCAGTCAAAGCAGAGACGTTCACGGAGGCTATGAAAATGGGATCTGAAATTTTTCACAATTTAAAGAAAGTTTTACACGATAGAAATTTATCTACTGCAGTTGGTGATGAAGGTGGTTTTGCACCAAATTTAGCTGGAGGTACTGAAGACGCTCTAGAAACTATTGCATTAGCAGTTAAAAACGCTGGATATGTTTTTGGGGAAGAAATAAAAATAGCACTAGATTGTGCGGCTGCAGAATTTTATGTAAACGGAAAATACGATTACACCAAATTTGAGGGAGAAACTGGAAAGGTTCGTTCTAGCCAGGAGCAAGCTGATTACTTGGCAGAATTAGCGGCTAAATATCCAATTATTTCTATTGAAGATGGTATGGATGAAAACGACTGGGATGGTTGGAAATATTTAACTGAAAAAATAGGAGATAAAGTACAGTTAGTAGGCGATGATTTATTTGTTACGAATGTAGATCGTTTATCAAGAGGAATTGAAAACGGAATTGCAAATTCAATTTTAATTAAAGTAAATCAATTAGGTACTTTAACTGAAACTATTGCAGCTGTAAATATGGCAAAAAATGCAGGTTTTACCTCAGTTATGTCTCATAGATCTGGTGAAACAGAAGATAATACCATTGCAGATTTAGCAGTCGCTTTAAACTGCGGTCAAATTAAAACTGGTTCAGCTTCTCGATCTGATAGAATGGCAAAATACAATCAGTTATTGCGTATTGAAGAAGAATTGGGCGATACAGCTTATTTCCCAAAAGAAAAAGCATTCAAGATTTAAGAAAATTTCGTTCTTTAAAATAGAAACCTCGTGAGAAATTTCGAGGTTTTTTTTATGGAATTTATGTATTGGTTAATGTTATCTTAATATATCTAAAATCTGCTATAACATGCTTTCAAAACTCTGTGAAATAAACTATCTTCGTGGCACTTAACTAAACGAAAAATCATCATTAAATGTCAAATAAGGCTAAATTAATAATAGGAGATAATTCTTATGAATTTCCACTAATAAAAGGAACAGAAAATGAAGTTGCGATTAATGTTAAAACATTAAGAGGAGCAACAAATGGAGTGATAACTATCGACCCGGGATATAAAAATACTGGTTCATGTGAGAGTGCTATTACTTTTTTAGATGGAGAAAAAGGAATCCTACGTTACAGAGGTTATTCAATTGAAGAATTAGCTAACAAAGCAGATTTTTTAGAAGTATCTTATGCTCTTATATTTGGAGACCTACCGAATAATGAACAACTAGCTAAGTTTAAAGAAGACATAAAAGAAAATTCTTTAGTTGATGATGATGTAAGGAAAATTTTGGAAGCTTTTCCAAAGAACGCCCATCCAATGGGAGTTTTATCTTCTTTAACCAGTGCTTTAACAGCTTTTAATCCTGCCTTTGTAAATATTAGTTCTGAAGAGGATATGTATAACGCT
Organism: Polaribacter sp.; assembly: GCA_029252865.1. GTDB lineage: Bacteria > Bacteroidota > Bacteroidia > Flavobacteriales > Flavobacteriaceae > Polaribacter. The sequence goes on along the minus strand of JAQXAP010000174.1, from coordinate 10,282 downwards.
GTTGTTCGCATTTTGGGTAAATTTCCAATTTTAGTTGGTTGGACAATGCGTAAGAAAAAAGGATTACACTTAAACTATGGAAGTAAATCGTTAAGTTATGTTGAAAACCTTATGTACTTAATGTTTAAGCACCCTAATGAAGACTTTCAAATGAATCCTATTATAAAACGGGCGTTAGATAAATTATTAATTTTGCATGCAGATCACGAACAAAATTGTTCTACTTCGACTGTAAGAATAGTTGGTTCCTCTCATGCAGGTTTATTTGCTTCTCTTTCTGCAGGGATATCCGCACTTTGGGGGCCATTGCATGGTGGAGCAAATCAAGCAGTTTTAGAGATGTTAGAAGCAATTAAAGCTGATGGTGGTGATACAAAGAAATACATGGCGAAAGCTAAAGATAAAAATGATCCATTCCGATTGATGGGATTTGGTCATAGAGTTTATAAAAACTTTGATCCTAGAGCAAAAATTATTAAGGCGGCAGCAGATGAAGTTTTAAATGACCTAGGTATAGATGATCCAATTTTAGAAATTGCAAGAGGATTAGAGAAGGAAGCATTAAATGATCCTTATTTTGTAGATAGAAAGTTATATCCAAATGTAGATTTCTATTCAGGGATTATATACAGAGCTATGGGAATTCCTGTAGAAATGTTTACAGTAATGTTTGCCCTGGGCCGTTTACCGGGATGGATTGCTCAATGGAAAGAGATGCGTCTTAAAAATGAACCGATAGGACGTCCTCGTCAAATTTATACAGGAGAAAATTTAAGACCTTTTACAGAATTAGAGAATAGATAAAAAAATAGTATTATTTTTACGACAAATTTAAAGGCTTCATAAATTATGAAGCTTTTTTTATACGTTTGTTTATGTTAGAACTTAATATTAAAAACGAAACTTCAAGATTAAGAGCTGTAATTTTAGGAACGGCGCAAAGTATTGGAGATATTCCTAAAATTGAAGATTGTTATGACCCAAAGAGTATCGAGCATGTTTTGTCAGGCACTTATCCAAAAGAGGAAGACATGATCTTAGAGATGGACTCGGTGGCAGAGGTACTAAAAAAATATAATGTTCAGGTTTTTAGACCAGATGTAATTGATAGCTATAATCAAATTTTTTCTAGAGATATTGCTTTTGTAATAGACAATACTCTTATAAAATCTAATATTCTACCAGATAGAGAGAAAGAATATATAGCTATAGAAAACATAATTTCTCAACTAAACGTAGAAAATATAGAGGTTTTGCCAGAGAAGTGTCATATTGAAGGCGGAGATGTTATGCCTTGGAATGAATATATATTCATAGGGACTTATTCAGGTAATGATTATTCAAATTATATAACGGCAAGGACAAATATTCATGCAGTAAATACGTTACAAAAATTATTTCCTCATAAAAAAGTAAAGTCATTTGAATTAAGGAAATCAAATACAAATGCAAAAGAAAATGCATTGCATTTAGATTGTTGTTTTCAACCTATTGGAAAGGACAAGGCTATTCTTCATAAAAATGGTTTTTTGATTGAAAGTGAATATGAATGGCTTGTTAATTTTTTTGGAAAAGAAAATATTTTTGAAATTACGAAAGATGAAATGTATCAAATGAATAGTAATATTTTTTCAATTTCGGAAAAAGTTATTATTTCAGAAAAAAACTTTACAAGATTAAATACTTGGCTGAGAGAAAATGGTTTTATAGTAGAAGAAGTTCCATATACAGAAATTGCAAAGCAAGAAGGTTTGTTGCGTTGTTCAACCTTACCTTTGATTAGAGATTAATGTCTTGATAATATCAAATAAAAAAAGCTGCATATTGCAGCTTTTTTTATTTGATTTTCATTTCATTATTCTAAAACAACTTTGTCAATTGCGTGAATCACTCCATTATTAGCTTGTACATCTGTAGCTATAATTTTACTAACTCGAGATCCAGAGTCTGTTAATGTCGCTTCTTCTGTTGAAAGATTAACAGTTAATCCTCCTCCTAGGGTAGAAATAGGCATGTTGTCAGATAAAGAGGATGCTAGCACGTTTGCACTAGCTACTACATGCGTATTTAATGTTGATGTTAATGTCGCAGTAGGAACTTCACTCAATGCAGTTAAATCTAATTCATCTAATAATGAAACAAAGGCACTATTGACAGGAGCAAAAACGGTAAATGGAGCAGGTTCAGTGCCATTTGGAGTAGATAATATTTCAACATAATTATAACTTGCCTCTCTTGTTAAAGCTTCTACTAATATTGAAAAGTTGGCGTCAGCTGTTGCAAACGTTACAATTGTTGGTAAATCAATCACTTTATCCACAACATGAACGGTTCCGTTGTCTGCGGAAACATTGGGAATGGAAACTTGAGATGTTCCATTAAATGTTACACCACCGTCTGTATCGATATGTATTGACATTGGAGTATCTGAAGCAGCGCTTATCGCTTTTGTATTGGCGTATCCTGTTGTCAGGTCTGTAGACTTTAAACTACCATCTATAACATGGTTTAACAGAATTTGAGTTATTACGTCTTTAGGTACCTCGTTTAAAGAATTGAATCCTTTTTCTTCTAAGAATGCAGCAAAAGCTTCATTGGTTGGCGCTAGCACAGTAAATGGCCCTGCACTACTCAATGTTGCAACTAATTCTGCTTTTGTTACCGCTGCAACTAAAGAACTTAAGTTATTGTTTACGGCTACATCTACGATTGTATTCGTTTTGATAGTAGTATCATCATCATTATTACTGCATGAAGAAAAAATACTAATAAATAGAAATAATGCGATTACTTTGGTGATAACTTTCATGAATTTTCGTTTTAGGTTGTTATTTTGTTTAACGAATATATAAAAAAATTAAACACTTTTTGTTAAATAAAATATAAAATTTGTTAAACAAAATTTTTTATTTAAAAATAATTTACCATTAGTAAAGAAGTTTTCTCTTTTTAATCTTGGTAATAACAGAGTATTATTTCTTTTAATTACTGATAGTAAAAACGAAAATTTAATTGAAGTTATAGCAGTTAATATAAATTAATAATACTCAAGAATACTAGAAACATTAATTAAAATTGAGCCGTATAATGAGCATATTAATAATTAAAGAGTTTATTTATGGTGGGCTTCAAGAGAGTTATATTTTAATATTATCTAAATGTCTAAGAAGAGAGTAAAAGTCTCTATTTTTTAATAAAGTTTTAAACAAGAAAAAAGCCAAGCAATGGCTCGGCTTTTTTTAATAAAACAATTATAAAATTATTTTTGCTCTTTTGCTTTAATGTTATCAAGATATTTCTGCAAACGTTTTCCATAATCTGACTTTTTCACTTTGTCAGATAGAGAATTGTTTACAGTATCTAACATTTTTAAGCTCGCATCATACATTTCTGTGAGTGCGATATATGGCGCTACCACTGTATTTGCATTTGTAATTGCAAAATTAGTAGTAAATAAAACTTTTCTTCTGGTTAGTTTTTTGTAATCTTTTTCTAATTGAATGACTAAAGCTTCGTCATTGGCTTTCTTTGCATCAAAGTCTTTTTTGATAAACTGTAATCGCTCATTTTGAAACTTTTTTCTAATTTTTGTGTATTGATCTAGGATTTCTTGATTTTTAGATCCGGAGATTTCGGGATTAAAACCAAATTTATCAACTTTATCATTAATTGTTATTGTTCCTTTTTCACCGAAAAATAAAATTCTTTTGTTTGTTGTGTTTCCGTCAAAAGTTAAATAGTATAAAATTGGAGAATCTACATTATCAGATAATATGAATTTATCATTGCCTAATAAAGCAATCGAATCAACAGAGACAAGCGCTGAATCCTTCATTTTTTGTAGGTACAGAGTTCCTTTTTTTAATCCTTTAATTGTTCCTTGAACAATCATATTTCCCTCTTCTTTAGAATTGCAAGCAATTACTAAAATTAATAATGCAATGGTAGCAATAATTTTCTTCATGTAAATTAAAATTTAGGTATGCAAATATGCTGATTTTTATTTAAAGAGTTGCTGATAATTCTAACAAAATAGTGCATAGAATGGCTCCTACAGTTCCTATTGCATAGCCCAAAACAGCTAATAAAACCCCAACAGTCGCCAACGAGGGATGAAAGGCCTGTGCTACAATTGGAGCAGAAGCAGCACCCCCAACGTTAGCTTGACTTCCTACTGCGAGGAAAAAATACGGAGCTTTGATAAGTTTGGCAACTAAAATTAATAATGCTGCATGTATTGACATCCAAACAGCACCAATAGCAACTAGTCCTAAATTGTCAAAAATCATTGTTAAATCCATTTTCATACCAATAGTTGCTACTAAAACGTATATAAATATGCTACCTAATTTACTTGCGCCTGCACCTTCATAGTTTTTTGCTTTTGTAAAGGATAATGAAATAGCTACAATGGTAGAAATACTAATTAACCAAAAGAAACTAGAACCTAAAAATGTAAAAATATTTCGCCAAGTTTCAGATTGAATATTGGTAACTAAATTTTTAAAGAATACACTTAAGTGAGTGGCTGCAAAATGTCCAAAACCAACAGTTCCAAATGCTATTGCTAACATGATCATTAAATCGGTTAATGAAGGGTTTCTTTTTGTCTTTTTAGAAAAGGTAGATACTTTTTCCTTTAATTGTTCAATAGCAGTTGTGTCAGCACCTAGCCATTTATTTATTTTATCATTTTTACCAATTCCAATTAATAAGATAGCCATCCAAATGTTGGCAATAACAATATCAACAAAAACCATTCCTCCATATTTTTGAGGATTATACTGATAAATTTCTAGCATTGCAGTTTGGTTTGCTCCACCACCAATCCAACTTCCTGCAAGAGTAGAAAGTCCTCTCCAAACAGCATCAAAATCGGCTCCGCCAACAGTAGATGGAGAGAAAATTGAAATTAATAAAATAGCAATTGGTCCACCAATTATAATTCCTACAGTTCCTGTGAAAAACATAATTAAAGCTTTTGAGCCTAAATTGAAAATAGCTTTTAAATCAATACTTAAAGTCATCAATACGAGTGCTGAAGGCAACAAAAAACGACTAGCAACATAATAAAGTTGAGATTTACCATGAATAATTTTTCCTGTTGCATTCACCGTTTCCCATTCTGGAGATATAATTCCTACTGTTGTAAAAATTGCAGGTATAAAATATGCAATAAATAAACTTGGAACAATTTTGTAAAACTTATGCCAAAATCCACTGGTTTTATTTTCTGTGTAGAACACAAATCCTAGCGATAACATTAGTATTCCAAAAACAATTGCATCATTAGTAAAAGTTGGTTCAGTCATATTTTAAATGTTTTTTATTATTGAATTCTGCGAAGACTTTTTTTAATAGATTTTGTGTAAAAATAGGTTAATTTAAGTTTTAATTTCTCCTAATTTTTTGAATAGATTTATTACTTATTCTGTTCTTATTAAAATGTATTATATCTAAATATTATACATATATGACTGAAGTTATCGGTTGTTACCAAAACTTATTTTTTTTTCTTAACGTTCAATTTTTTTTGTGAATGGATTTTTCATTAAAAGTTTACTCATCTTTCTTTTTAGGCTCTCTTTTTGCATTTTTAAGAGACTGCATTAACATCCATTCGATTTGTCCATTGGTAGAACGAAATTCGTCTGAAGCCCATTTTTCAATTGCTTTAATCATGTCTTCATTAATACGTAATGCAAATGCTTTTTTCTTAGCCATATTTTATTGGTTAACGAAATTTAAGATGGTTGCTGTTAGTTTTTTTTGATATTCCAAATCTTGTTTTTAAATAAAGGTTGTCTTTTTGTTTGAATATTAATATATTAGAAAGATGAATATTTTAATTTATTTCTAAAATTTCCTCGGATTTAATTTATGTAAAATAAACTGTAATTCTCGAATTATAGATAGCTGAACAAATTAGCATACGGATCATATTAATTTGTTTTTATAGGTTTCTAAAACTCTAAGAGCTTCTTCCTTTTTTTGTGTTCCTATTAATATTTTGTCTCCATTTTTAAGAATTAACTGAACACCTATATTACCGGATACATTGATAGCTTTTCCTCTTCCTTTATTAAAAAAGAATCCACCTTTTAATCCCCATCCTCCAAATTCACTTATAGGAAAATATGTTCTAATTCCAACTTTAGTAATTTGATTCCAAGGAATTAATTTCATTGAAAAATGAAAAGGAGAAAATTGATAATGAATTCCTTTTTCATCAATTTTTGTTTTTAATTTAAAGAAGAATAGTATCAAAATAGAAAACACAATAACAACAAGTATTGCTGTAAATTCTCTTGTAGTAATAGTTTTGTTTTCTGTAAAGTGTTTGTGTAATACTTTTGTTATTGGAATAATTGTAGTAACGGCTAAAATAATAATCAACCAAATTTGTCTAAAACGTTGTTCTTCCTTAAAAACTTTCATACTACCTATTTTTATCTCGTTCTAAAACTATATTAGACCAACCTGGGGCGATATAATTAACTTCCCATCCTTCTCTTCCGTATTGATTTAAAAGGTCTTCAAAATTCTGACTTCTATTTCTAAATCCTAATTTAGGATGTACTACTTTATATTCTTTCATTGTTTTTATATGTGAGATTAATGACTTAGAGTTCCGGTATTTAAAACAGGTGAAGCTTCTTTGTCTCCACATAAAATAACCATTAAATTACTAACCATAGCGGCTTTGCGTTCATCATCTAAATCAACTATATTTTTTTTATTTAATTCTTCTAAAGCCATTTCGACCATACTTACTGCTCCTTCTACAATTTTATGCCTTGCTGCAACAATTGCTGTAGCTTGTTGTCTTTTTAACATTGCAGAAGCTATTTCTTGAGCATACGCTAAATAACCAATTCGGGCTTCTAAAACTTCTATACCTGCAATAGATAAGCGTTCATCGATTTCTTTTTCTAACGCTTCAGAGACTTCGTTTACACTAGATCTTAAAGTAATATCTTCATCAGAACCTTCATCAGCAAAATTGTCATAAGGGTACATACTTGCCAATTTTCTTACGGCAGCATCTGTTTGTACGCGTACAAAGTTTTCGAAATTATCAACATCAAAAGCGGCTTTGTAAGTATTCGTAACTCTCCATACTAAGATTGTAGAAATCATAATAGGATTCCCTAATTTATCATTTACTTTTAAGCGTTCACTATCAAAATTACTTGCTCTTAATGAAATTGCTTTTTTTCTAAATAATGGATTTGCCCAATACAAACCGTTGTCTTTTATAGTACCCACATATTTACCAAATAATAAAATTACTTTTGAAGTATTTGGGTTAACAAGAATAAATCCAAAGAATCCAAAAAAACCAGAAAGCGAGGCAATTAAGTAAATAGGTGTTTCCTTGATTATTGTATATGCAATTCCTCCAAAGAATAATAGGAGAACGATTAATAACATTAAATAACCATTTGCAGGTTTAATAATTTTTTCTTCTTTCATATATTTTTTATGATATTAAAATGATATCACAAAGATATGGTATTTTTTACTTGATTATCAATTTTTTAAAGATTTATTTTATAAATTAGCCTAGAATCATTAATAATATTTAACAATGAAAATAAAATTACTTTTAACGTTCTCTTTTTTGTTTCTATCAAACTTATCTGAGGCAAATGTTGAGTATTGGGGGCCAACAGGACACAGAACTACGGGTGAAATTGCAGAGAAGCACTTAACAAAAAAAGCAAAAAGAAGAATTGATAAATTGTTAAATGGACAGAGTTTAGCTTTTGTTTCAACTTTTGCAGATCAAATAAAATCTGATAAAAAATTCAATGAATTTTATTCTTGGCATTATGTAAATATGGATCTGAATCAAAAATATGCTGATGCAGAAAAAAATCCTAAAGGAGATTTAGTAACAGGAATAAATAAATGTATTCAGGTTTTAAAAGATGATAATAGTACTGAAGAAGACAAGGTGTTTTATTTAAAAATGTTAGTCCATTTTGTCGGAGATTTACATCAACCATTACATATAGGACAAAAGGAGGATAAAGGAGGAAATACGATACAAGTGCAATGGTTTGGTGCAGGTACAAATTTACATACTGTTTGGGATTCAAAAATGATTGAAGAATGGAATATGAGTTACCTAGAATTGGCTAAAAATTCAAGTAATTTATCGAAAGAACAAATTGAAGCTATCAAAAAAGGTGGTGTCGCAGATTGGGTTGATGAAGTTCATCAACTTACAAAAGAAGTATATAATTCTGCGCAAATAGGTGATAATTTAAAATACAGGTATTCTTATGATTATATGGAAACTCTGAGAAGTCAACTACAAATAGGAGGAATTCGATTGGCAAAAATTTTAAATGAAATTTTCTGTTAGAAAATCTTCAATAATTTAATAAAAAGCTGCGTAAATTTATTTTTACGGGGCTTTTTTGTTAAGAATGAGTTAATTGTTTTCTAATGGCATATCTTCTTTGTAATTTTAAAAAATGATAAAAATATATATATACTTTTTATTCTTTGTCCCACTTTTGTTTTCTTGTAAAAAGGAATCTGTTAAAGTTGCAGCTAAATCTGAAATTTCAGTAAAGTCTTATACATTTAAGGAATTAAAGCCGCTGCTAGAGAGACAAGATGGAAAAACCTACGTAATTAACTTTTGGGCAACGTGGTGTGCACCTTGTGTTAAAGAATTACCTGCATTCGAAAAATTAAATAAAGAATATGCTGCCAAAAACGTGGAAGTTATTTTGGTGAGTTTAGATTTTCCTAATCAAGTAGAAAAAAGATTACTTCCTTTTATCAGTAAAAAGAACTTACAATCTAAAGTGGTTTTATTAGATGATGTAGGTGAAGATATTTGGATAAAAGAAATAGATTCTACATGGTCTGGAGCAATACCTGCTACCTTAATTTATAGTCCTAGAGGAAGAAAGTTCTATGAACAATCTTTTGATTATGAGTTATTAGAGACGGAATTAAAAACCTTATTATAAATTTTAAAAAAAGTCTAATATGAAATTTAAAAAAACAATTTTACTACTATTAATAGTTGCATCAACAACAGCATTTACAACCAAGTTAATTAAAGGTTATAATGTTGGTGATACCATTGAAGATTTTAAGTTAAAAAACATTGATGATAAAATGGTCTCTTTATCTGATTATACTGATGCAAAAGGTTTTGTAATTATATTTACTTGTAATAAGTGTCCTTATTCAGTAGCAAATGAAGACAGAATAATTGCTTTAGATAAAAAGTATAAGCAATTAGGTTTTCCTGTAATAGCAATAAATCCTAATGATCCAAAAGCATCGAGAGGAGATAGTTTTAAAGATATGAAGGTTCGTGCTTCAGAAAAAGGGTTCACTTTTCCTTATTTGTTTGATGAAGGCCAGAAAGTGTACCCAAAATTCGGAGCAACTAAAACTCCACATGTTTATATTGTTAGTAAGAAAACGATGAAAGTGGAATATATTGGGGCAATAGATAATAGTTCTAGAAACCCAGATAAGGTTACTGAAAAATATGTAGAAGAGGTTTTAGAATCTTTATTAGCTGGCAAGAAACCTCTAAAGACAGAAACAAGAGCAATTGGTTGTTCCATAAAAGTATTGAGATAATTAACGTGCTTAACCAAATAAAAAATACCCAGGTGATCGCTTGGGATTTTTTTGTTTTATATATTGTAGGTTCTCTAATTTAATTAGGTTGATACAACATTTTAATGTTCAATAAACTTAGTTAGCAAAGTTTTGTTTTTTTTTAAGTGATTAAAGTATTTTAACTAAAAAAGTAAGCGCCGTTTCATACAAAACGACGGCTTACCAAGTAAACTAATAAAACCAAGTATTAGCAACAATATTAGAAGTTAGCTTTCTAATAAATTTTAATATTTTTGAATGAAGGTTAATAACTGCAGTTGTTTTCTGGCGTTCATTTTATTCCTGTTAGTCGTATTTTTTCTTCATTTTAATTTACTGTATGATCTAAATATGGCTAATGTTAAGGATCGTTTTATTCTCTTAATTCTTCTTTTAAATACTCTGCAATTTCATATTGATCATATTTTTCAGCATAATCTAATGCCGTTTTTCCTCTGCTAGTTTCAGTGGTTATTTTTGCACCCTTGTTAACTAAATATTTTACCATTTCTAATTGTCCATATTTTACTGCATACATTAGAGGTGTCTTTCCAGGACAATCTTTTTCTAAATTAGCTTCTTTTTCAGCAAAATACTTTAGGGATTTGATTTGTTTCATTTTGATGCTTATGGAAAGATA
>JAQXAP010000107.1 GCA_029252865.1 Polaribacter sp. | reverse complement strand
AGGAGTTTTAATAAAAACTACTTTATTTAAAGCATTATTTTTTCATTCTTTTGGTTTCTTCAATTTATATAATTTTAGTTTTTACTATTTCTATCTACTTGGCTAAACTAATTTCTCGTTTAGGATAAATATAAAGAAGATAATTCTACTACATAATTCATTATTTACCTCTAATTGCTATTAAAAAAATATTAATTTAGAACTCAGTCATTTGGTAAGTTTTTTTTTAAATGATATGTTATTTATTATTTTTATACTGTGAAAATAAATCAATATTTAGACGCTACTTACTTAAAAACAGCAAGTCAAGCAAATTTTTCAGAAGAAGAGAATCGACAAAAGGTTATTACTTTAATTAGAGAAGCCATTTTGTATGATTATAAGTTAATAATGATTCGGGCTAATTACATTCCTTTAGTAAAGAAAATGCTTCAAGAAGCGGGTAAAGAAAATCTTATAGGCACAGTTATTGGTTTTCATGAAGGAACTTATACTATTGAAGAAAAACTAGAAGAAGCTCAAAAAGCGATTAATTTAGGTGCAGATGAGTTAGATTTTGTGGTAAATTTCGAAGCGTTTAAAAAAGGAGAAATAGATTTAGTTAAAAAAGAAATTACAAAAGGAATAGAACTTGCTTTGGCTAATAATAAAGTAGTAAAATGGATAATTGAAGTTGCTGCGCTAACAAGAAAAGAAATAATTGTAATTTCGCAGCTAATTAAAGATATTGTTTTAAACGATTTTGGTGAGGAAAATTTAGATAAAATTTTTGTAAAATCATCAACCGGTTTTTATAAGACAGAAAACAATTTACCAAATGGAGCTACATTTAAAGCTATGAAGCTAATAGTAGAAAATGCAAAACCATTAAAAATAAAAGCAGCAGGAGGTGTAAGAGATTATCAAACAGCTGTAAAAATGGTTAAGTTGGGGGTAGATAGAATTGGCACATCATCTTCCAAAGAGATTGTTAGAAAAGAAATAAACTTAAAATCAGATTACTAATTTTGGCACATTATTTTGCACATAAAACGGCTGTAATAGATATTGATTGCAGTATTGGGAAAGACACCAAAATTTGGCATTTTAGTCATATTATGTCTAAATGTATTATTGGTGAACAGTGCAATATTGGTCAGAATGTTGTTGTGTCTCCAGAAGTAATATTAGGTAAAAATGTTAAAGTACAAAATAACGTTTCTATTTATACGGGTGTCATCTGTGAAGATGATGTTTTTTTGGGGCCTTCTATGGTTTTTACAAATGTTATAAACCCAAGAAGTGCTATTAAAAGAAAAAATGAATACTTAAAAACAATTGTTAAAAAAGGCGCAAGTATAGGTGCAAATGCAACTATTGTTTGTGGAAATACTATTGGAGAATTTGCTTTTATTGGAGCAGGAGCTGTTGTCACTAAAGAAGTTTTACCATTTGCACTTGTAGTTGGTAATCCATCAAAACAAATTGGCTGGGTAAGTGAATGTGGCCATACTTTAGAGTTCAATGAAAACGGAATTGCAGTTTGTAAGGAGAGTAATCAAGAATATCAATTAAAAAACAACACTGTTGCAAAGTTATAAAATGATAAAAAAATACGTATTTCTAATTTTATTCTTTCCCTCTATATGTTTTGCCCAAGAAGAGAGATATCCAGTTTTTGACGTTTGCAAAGGGGCTGAAATTGAAGTTTTAAAAGAGTGTTTTTACACCACAGCCAGAAAATATTTTTTTGCAGAATTTACAACTCCCACAATTGTAGAAAATGAAAAATTTAATGGAATAGTTAACACTATTTTTTCTGTTTCCTCAGAGGGCAACTTTAAATTGATCTACGTCAATACTCCTTATGAAGAAATTAGAGAAGAAGTAAAACGAGTATTTAAAGTTTTTCCGAAAATCACTCCTGCTTTTTACAATAATCACTCAATAGAAATGAAGTTTGAGCTTCCTATTAACTTTCCTGTATTAAAAAATCTTGATAGTTCTAAAGCAAAACCTTCTATAGAAATTAAAAAAGAGAGTTTATTAGAGGTGGTGGCAAAAACTAGAATTGCAGATTCTACTTTTCTAGAACACAGCAGTAAATTAAATGTTCCATTTAATCATAGAAATTATGTAGATTATGAGTTTGCTCTTCATAAAGCAAAAGGGACACACACAGCATCAAAACCATATAACTATAATGAAGTAAACAACTATTATAACTTAACAGAAGAGAAAAAAAAGTTTTTAAAACCTAATAAAAAAACTTGGTTAGGAAATAAAGTTTGGAACGAACACTTATTACAGGTTAAAAAAGAAGATTATTGGTTTACTGTAGACTTTTTGTTTGATGTTCAGTTAGGTAAAGATAATTCAGATTTAGCATACACATATAACAATTCTAGAATTTTAAATGTTAATGGAGAAATTGGGAATAATTTTTCATTTTCCACAACTTATTTCGAGAGTCAAGGAAGGTTTTCAGAGTATATAAATAGCTACATAACAAACCCAGCGTTAAGTTTTAAACCTAAAAACTCTGAAGGTTTAGTTCCTGGAAGAGGAAAAACGAAAGGATTTAAAACAGATTCTCATGATTACCCTGTTGCGGAAGCTTATTTGGCATACACACCAAATAAACACATGCAGTTTCAATTTGGGAATGGTAAAAATTTTATTGGAGATGGATATAGATCTTTTATTTTATCAGATGTTTCCTCTCCATCTACTTATTTAAAAATGAAAGTTGATTTATGGAAATTTCAATACACTAATATTTGGATGTGGAATACAGAGCCGTCTATTAGTTCTATTCCTGATCCAAATGAGCATGCAAGAAAATATGTAGCAGCTCATTATCTTAGTATTAATATTACAGATAAACTAAATTTAGGCTTTTTTGAAACAGCAATTTCTGCAGGAGAAAATGGTATAGATGCAGGTTTTTTAAATCCCGTAATTTTTTATAGATCTTTAGAGTTTAATAGAGGCGAAGATGCTGGTAATGCAATAATCGGTTTAACAGGAAAATATAAACTGAGTAATAATATCTCTCTGTATTCTCAATTAATCATTGATGAATTTTCTTTCGGAAACTTTGCGGATATGAGTGATTGGAAACATAAGTTTGCTTACCAAATGGGCGCAAAATATTTTGACGCTTTTAAAGTGAAAAACTTATTTTTACAGTTAGAATATAATCGTGCACGACCTTATACCTTTGCACATAAATCGCCAATTTTGAATTACGGTAACTATAGCCAACCACTTGGGCATCTATGGGGAGCTAATTTTTGGGAAGCAATAGTAATTGCGAGATATAAAAAAGACAGATGGAGTGGTAGCGCCAAAATTATTTTAGGTAAAAAGGGTTTTGATTTAGATGGGCAAATCATAAGTTATGGAGGTGATATTTATCAATCTTATGAAAATCGGTCTGGTGATGATGGTATTGAGGTTGCTCAAGGCAATACCGCGAACATATTTATTGCTGACATGCAAGCTAACTATTTAATAAACCCCTCAAATAATACAAATTTCTTTGCAAGTTTGTCTCTTAGAAATTTTTCACCAAATACAACTATATCTAGTTCTCCTTCTAACAGAAATGTTTGGTTTAGTTTGGGAATAAAAGCAGATTTATTTAATTGGTATTTCGATTTTTAAATAACACATTTTTTATTACCTAATAACAAATAATATTATATATATTCGCCGTGTGATTTTTTATTAAATCACACTTTTTCTTTTTCATAGCAATTTTCCCACTCAATTTATTGAGTGGGTTTTTTTATATTAAGGGTAAAAGCTGGCTAAAAACATTGTAAAGTCATAATTATCAAATATCTTTGCTATCTATATCTTAGAATGGAGACAACAGTAATTACAAACAATAAAATTTCTATGCAAGCTATTATTTCTGACTTTAAACAACTCACAAAAGTTGGATTGTCTTTAAGTGTCGTGTTTTCTTCTGTAGCAGGGTATTTATTAGCCATAGATGTTGTTAACTATTTTATGCTTTTTCTTTTGGCTACTGGAGGCTTTTTTATGGTTGGTGCTTCAAATGCATTCAATCAAATTATAGAAAAAGATACAGATGTTATAATGAAACGTACACAAAATAGACCTTTGCCAACGGGTAGAATGCCAGTGAATATTGCACTTACCATAGCGATTTTATTTACAATTTTTGGCATTACAATTTTATATAGTATAAATCCTAAAACAGCTTTGTTTGGTGCTATTTCTATATTTTTATATACGAGTGTTTATACTCCTTTAAAGGCAGTAACTCCGTTAGCTGTTTTTGTAGGTGCAATTCCAGGAGCAATTCCTTTTATGCTAGGATGGGTAGCGGCTACTGATAATTTTGGTATAGAAGCGGGTCTTTTATTTATGATTCAGTTTTTTTGGCAGTTTCCTCACTTTTGGGCTATTGGTTGGCTACAGGATGAAGAATATAAAAAAGCAGGTTTTAACATGCTTCCCATGGGGCAAAAAGATAAAGGAGCAGTAAAACAGATTATTTTTTATACTGTAATTATGATACTTGTATCAATTGCACCAGTTTTACAATTATCAGGTTCATTTTACATTCATCCTATAACAGCCGGAATTATTACTTTATTGGGGTTGTATATGCTCTATTTTGGGGTTAAACTTCATAAAAGCGAAAAAAACATTGATGCAAGAAAATTAATGCTTTCAAGTGTTTTGTATATTACTGTAATACAAATTATATACGTTTTAGATAAATTTTTACATTAGGTATGATATTAGAACAAGATTTAAAAGAAGAATTAGCAGTTGCTAAGAAAAAGTCAGCAAAACCTATGTTATGGGTTTCTATGATTAGTATGGTAATGTTTTTTGCAGGATTAACCAGCGCATATGTAATAAGTATGAAAAGAGATGATTGGGTTTCTTTTGATTTGCCGCTAGCATTTTATATAAGTACAATTCTTATTATTGCAAGTAGTTTTACGCTGTTTTTTTCTCAAAAATTTTTAAAAAAGGATAAAAGACAGCTTTCTTTAATATTTGTTATTCTAACATTGATTTTAGGAACAGGGTTTGTTTGGCAACAATATGTTGGCTTTAATCAATTAAAAAGTTCAGGTCTGTTTTTTACGGGACCAGAAAGTACTGTGTCGACATCTTTTATAATAGGAATTACTTTTATGCATGTTTTGCACATTTTAGCAGGTCTTGTAGTGCTTTTAGTTGTTATTTATAATCATTTTAAATACAAGTATAAATCAGATAACATGCTTGGGTTTGAACTTGGTGCAATCTTTTGGCATTTTGTAGACCTATTATGGATTTACCTATTTTTCTTTTTCTATTTTATTAGGTGATGAAAAATAGTTATTTTTGTCGGGCGAATTAGCTATAAATTAACAGAAAATATTACATAACAGAGATTATTATATGGAAGCAAATATTGCTATACCTTTAGACGGTAAAAAAACATGGAACGGTGGTGGACAAAAGCCATTTGGAGCAAGCTATGGTAAAATGATGATGTGGTTTTTTATCGTTTCTGATGCTTTAACCTTTACAGGTTTTCTAGCAGCTTACGGTTTAACACGATTTAAATTTATTGATTCTTGGCCAATTGCCGACGAAGTGTTTACTCACTTTCCTGGATTACATGGTGTACATGCACCAATGTATTACGTTGCTTTAATGACATTTATTCTAATAATTTCTTCTGTAACAATGGTGTTAGCCGTTGATGCAGGTCATCAAATGAAACAAAAAAAAGTGGCTTGGTATATGTTTGCAACCATTATTTTTGGAATCATTTTTGTGGGTTCTCAAGCTTGGGAATGGAAAAACTTTATTAATGGTTCTTATGGAGCAGTAAAAACAACAGATGGTAAAGTTTTACAATTTATAAAAAATGGTCATCAAATTGCTTTATCAGATTTTGTTTTAGGCGAAAGAACTGACGGAAGAGTTCAGCATGAAAGACATAATGGATTATGGTTTGAGGAAGAAGAAACAATAGCTAATTATTCTATAGCTCAAATTCAAAACGCTTACAAATCGAACTCGGATATACAAATTCGATCAGAATTGATAGATCCTGCAACCAAACAAAAAATAATTCTTTCTAGAGAAGAGGGTATCGCTCAACTAGCTAAAACTAAATTAGTGATTGAAGGAGCAAATTTGAAAGTAAATGAATACGGGAATACCATTTTTGCAGATTTCTTTTTCTTTATAACAGGATTTCATGGGTTTCACGTTCTATCAGGGATTATTATTAATATCATTATTTTCTTTAATGTGATTCTAGGCACTTACGAGCGCAGAGGGCATTATGAAATGGTAGAGAAAGTAGGATTATATTGGCACTTTGTAGATTTAGTTTGGGTATTCGTATTCACATTCTTCTATTTAGTTTAATTTACAAAAGAAATTAAAATGGCACACGCGCACGAATCAAATACAAAAAGAATTTGGGTAGTATTAATACTTTTAACAGTAATAACAACTGTAGA
Source organism: Polaribacter sp. (assembly GCA_029252865.1). Lineage (GTDB taxonomy): Bacteria > Bacteroidota > Bacteroidia > Flavobacteriales > Flavobacteriaceae > Polaribacter. The sequence goes on along the minus strand of JAQXAP010000107.1, from coordinate 28,712 downwards.
GGTTATCTTTGGTATTATAAAACCACCATCTCTTCATCTAACTACTTTTTTCGGGATAAGTCCTTTAAATTGGTTGTTTATTATTTTAACCTTGGTGAAAGCATATTATATAGCTTGGGCATTTATGCATTTAGAGGGTGAGAAAAAATGGTTGAGGCGTTCAGTTGTATGGACATCCATTTTTTTGATTTGTTATTTAATGACTCTGATGTTAATAGAAGGTAGTTATTTATATAGCACATTATCACCATTGGTAAAATGGTAAAATAAATATAAAAAAATAAGGTGGTTTTAACCACCTATTTTTTTTATTAAACAATATTCAGTGTTTCGATAAAATTTAAAGGATGAAACTTACCAAAAAACGAGTTGTATTATTTTTACTGTTTATTTTTCCTTTAATCTGTTTTTTAATATTGTCTACAGGGAAAAACAACTTCACTAAATTACCTGTTGCCACTTCAAATGTTATAGATATTTCTGCAATAGACGTTACAAAAACATTTAAGGGAAATATTTCTGTAGTTTGTTTTTTAGGTGAAGATATGGATGCTAATCAGGGAGGTTTCTTTAATTTAAACGAGAAAATCTACAAGAAATTTATTGAATATAATAATTTTCAAATAATTGCTATTTACCCTGAAGGAAAAGAGCAGGAAGCAAAACAAATTGAACAGAAAATTAGTGCATTTACAGATATGGTGAAATGGAATTTTATTCCTGGTTCTACAGAAGATATTATTACTTTACACAACAGTTTTGATTCCAAAAACGAGCTTATTAATTTGTATACATTTAAAACATTTTTGGTTGATAAAAATGGAGATTTAAGAGGCCGTGCAGATGATAAGGAAAATAAACATAGAGAAACAGTTGGTTATAATATGAATTCTGTTGCAGACCTAAATAAGATAATGAAAGATGATATCTTAGTGCTTTATTATGAATATTATGCTTCATTTAAGGATAAAAACGAAAATAAAGCAGAAAGAAAGGAAATGGGATTATGAAAAAAAAGTATTCTTATATAGGCGTTTCTTTTATTATACTTTTATTCGGAATTTATGTTGTGCGAAACTTAGATCATAGAGTAAATGAAGATGATCTTATTCAAGATGATAGACTGAATAGAGTAGATAAAAAATCAAATAATGTAAATAACTTGTTTAAATTTAATAAGGTACCTGACTTTGAATTTATAAATCAAAACGGAATTACGATTACTAATAATGATTATGAAGGAAAAGTATATGTTGTTGAGTTCTTTTTTACATCATGCCCTACAATCTGTCCATTGATGAATGAACAGATGTTAACTATTCAACAAGAGTTTAAAGGAAATCATGATTTCGGAATTGCATCTATTTCAATAACTCCAGATATTGATACACAAGAGGTAATGAGATCATATGCTGAAAATCATAATATAACACATAAGAATTGGCATCTCTTAACATGTAAATCTCAAGAATTAGTCTACAATTTATCAAACAAGGGATTTAAATTATATGCAGGCAAAGGTGAACAAAACCATGGTGGTTTTGAACATTCTGGGCTTTTTGCTTTGGTAGACAGAAAAGGTTATATAAGATCGAGAAAGGATCAGTTTGGAAATCCAATTATGTATTACAGAGCATTAAAAGAGCAAACTTTTCCTGATCAGATTAAAGAGTTAAAAGAAGACATTAAAATTTTATTAAATGAATAAGAATTTAGCACAAGAAAAAAAGTACAAGAGAATAATTATGGCACTTTCTATTGTTATTCCTCTGGCTGTTGCCGCGTTGTTTGGTATTAATTTGCAAAAATTAGGTTTTGATGTTGAACCACTTACTTTTTTGCCACCTATTTATGCGTTTGTAAACGCAATAACAGCTATTGTTTTAGTAGCTGCTGTAATTGCCATTAAAAAAGGAAACCAGAAATTGCACGAACGTTTAAATACTTTTGCAATTTTTTGTTCACTTTTGTTTTTAGTGATGTATGTAGCTTATCATATGACCTCAAATTCCACTAGTTATGGTGGTGCGGTTGCTGCAGATTATGATTTGTTAACAAAACTAAAAACCTTTCCATTCTACTATTTTATTTTAATTACACATATCACCCTCTCAATCGTAGTCATTCCTTTTGTGTTAACGACCTTCATGCGCGCAAAATTAACTGATTTTTCAGCGCATAAAAAAATTGCAAAAATTACCTTTCCACTTTGGTTGTATGTTGCCGTAACCGGCGTAATCGTTTATATAATGATATCTCCATATTATGCTCAATAGAAAAACAGCACTAACTTTTTTACTTGTTTTTACTTCCATCATTTTCAATGCTCAATGTGCTATGTGTAAAGCCGTTGTAGAAAGTGGTAATATTTCAATGGCAGAGGGAGTGAATAGCGGAATCACTTACTTAATGGTGTTTCCTTATCTTTTAATAGGTGTTTTGTTTTATGTAATTTATAGATACAAAAAGAACGCTAAAATTTAACAATTATATAAGAGTAATATCTTGTAACATATTTTACTTTTAGTCGTCTTATTGAAACCATCAAAAGATTTCTTTGATGTGTATCATTTATTTTATAAATTAAATATAAAAAACGTTTTGAAAACCAAATTTATCCTATTTGTATCATTATTAATTTCTGTTGTTACTTTTTCGCAGAAAAAATGGACTCTTAAAGAATGTGTAGATCAGGCTTTAGAGAGAAATATTTCTATTCAACAGAATAAATTAAGTTTAGAATTAGCTAAAAAGGATGTTGATATTTCTAAAGGTAATTTTTTACCAAACTTAACTGGTTCCTCTAGTGGTAATTTTACTTCTGGTTTATCTCCTGATAAAACCGGTGTTTTAACAAATACAAATAATTTTAATGGGCGTTTTAGCTTAAGAAGTTCTGGTAACATTTTTAATGGTTATAGAAATACTAATACTTATAAACAGGCACAATTAGGCGTAGAATCTAGTCTTTTGGACTTAAAGAAAATTGAAAACGATATTTCTTTAAATGTTGTAAATAGTTATTTAAATATATTATTTGCGAAGGAAAACCTAAATGCTGCAAGATTTCAGTACGAAATTAGTAAAAAACAAATTGAAGCTGCTGAGAGTAGATTGAAGTCAGGAGTTATTGCCAAGGGAGATTTATTAAATACACAATCTACAGCAGCAACAGATCAGCAAGCTGTCATATCGCAAGAAAATGCATTAGATTTATCTTTGTTAAATTTAGCCCAGTTATTGCAGGTTTCTGCAGAAGGTTTTGATATTGCTTCTATTGATGTGGGTGCACCATCTGCTAATTTATTCTATAAAAATTCATCAACTGTCTACAATAAATCTCTTGATAGAATGCCAGAAATAAAAAGAGCAATATTAGCAATTAAAAATGCGGATTTAAATATTAAAATTTCTAAAGGGGCATTTCTACCTGCATTAAGTTATGATTTAAGTGCTGGAACATCTTATTATCATCAATTTAATAACCTTTTACCAGGCAGAGTGAACGATGATTTTATCAATCAAGCGAGTGATCGTCTTCAATATGGTGCAGGTGTTTCACTAAGTATTCCAATTTTTAGTCGTTTTCAAACTAAAAATAGAGTAGCACAATCTAAAATTAATAAAGAAATTTCAGAATCAAGATTAGAAAGCGAAAAATTAATTTTAAAGCAAACCATTGAACAATCTTTTTTAGATGTTAAAACAGCTTTAAAGTCTTATGAAGCGGCTAAAATATCGCAGAATGCACAAGAAGAAGCATTTAAAAATGCACAAGAAAGATATAATTATGGTGCAATGACATTGTTTGATTTCGATCAAGTTAGAACACGTTTGGTAAATGCACAAGGAGCTCTTATTCGTTCTAAATATGATTATCTTTTTAAAACCAAAGTATTACAATTTTATTCAGGAGAATTAGTTTTAGAATAGATAAAACAAATATTACTAATGAAGCCTCGCAAAATTGCGAGGTTTTCTTTTTTCTATAACTTATATTTGCATAAAAATATACGAGTTGGTAATAATCCTTAACATAGAAACTGCAACAAAAAATTGTTCCGTAAGCCTAGCAAGAAACGGAGAAATTATAGCAATAAAAGAATTGAATAATGGAAATTATTCTCATGCAGAAGTTTTACATCCTTTTATTATTGATATTTTAGAAGAAGCTCAGGTTAATTCAAATGAGATTGACGCCATAGCAGTGAGTAAAGGGCCAGGTTCATATACTGGGTTAAGAATCGGAGTTTCTGCAGCAAAAGGTCTTTGTTTTGCTTTTGGCAAGCCTTTAATAGCATTAAAAACCCTGACATCTTTAGCAAATGCTATTTCAGTTGATGCAGGATTCATAGTACCAATGATTGATGCCAGAAGAATGGAGGTTTACGCTGCTGTTTTTGATGAAAATTGTAAAGAAATAAGGGAAATTAAAGCAGAAATTATTGATTCAAATTCTTTTTCTGATTATTTAGAAATTAATAAAGTTTATTTTTTAGGAGATGGCGCGGCTAAATGCAAGGATATAATTACACATAAAAATGCTGTTTTTATAGACGATAAATTTCCTTCATCAAAAGAAATGGCTGTGTTGTCTTACAATAAATTCAAAAAAAACGACATCGAAGATGTCGCTTATTTTGAACCTTTCTATTTAAAAGATTTTGTTGCAATTCCCGAGAAAAAAAAGAAACCTACTTTTTGATAATTACTTGATGCGGATATGGAATGTCTATTCCTGCCTTATCTAATTCTAATTTTACGGCTTCTGTAACCTCAAAATATACATCCCAATAATGTTCTGTTTTAGACCAAGGTCTTACAGCAAAATTAACAGAACTATCTGCTAATTCAGAAACAGTTACATTTGGCGCAGGATCTTTTAAAACTTTTGGGTGAGAAGTTAGGATGTTTAATAAAACTTCTTTTGTTTGCTTAATATCTGCTTCATAAGATACACCAATAGTTAAATCAACGCGTCTTGTACCTTGTTGAGAATAATTAATAATGTTACCATTAGATAAACTTCCGTTAGGTATTATTATTACCTTGTTAGATAAACCAATCAGTTTCGTTGTAAATATTTCGATTTCTTTTACGACACCAATTTCTCCTTGAGCTTCAATTAAATCTCCAATTTTAAAAGGCTTAAATATCATGATTAATACACCACCAGCAAAATTACCTAGTGATCCTTGCAGAGCTAAGCCAATAGCCAAACCTGCTGAAGCTATAATAGCGGCAAAAGAAGTTGTTTCTACTCCTAATTTTGACATTACAGTAATGATTAAAAGGATTTTTAGCGCCCAGTTAACTAAGTTTCCTAAAAATTTTTGCAATGTTTCATCAAGACCACCAACTTTCATTAATTTTTTAGAAGCTTTTACGGCTAATCCAATAACAAATGAACCAATAAATAAAATAGCTAACGCTACGAGTATTTTTGGTGTAAATTCAACCATTAACTGTTTAAGTTTGTCAATATATTTTTCCATTTTTAATATTTAGAGTTGGACATAAAGATAATTTTTATTGTTAAATTATATCTATAATATTTTGATTTAATTTAAAAACAATATTCCGTTTTAAATTGTCTTTTTATTTTCTAATTTCATATCATTTGAATTATAAAAATTGGTGTAAGTCAGTATTGTCAAGTCTATCAATGAGTTTTTAACTTTAAAAAATCTTTTATTGAGTATTCTTTCTGTGAATAGGAACTTGTTGAACACAATATAAAAACACAAACGGTTAAAAGTAATTTATAATCTTTATACATATAACTATTTTAGTATTGTTAGTACCCCTAACAGTTAATTGTAATTAATCTACATACAACATATAGTAATACTCCTGACAAAGGAAAGATTATCATAAATAATTTATAGTATAAATTATTTTTTTTCAACTGAGTCTTAGAAAAATGAATTATCTCAATATTATTTAAAATGGGTTTTATTTTTCTTTTTGCTATACCTAAAAAAACAAAACTTAAACCTATTAAAACCGTGTATGCCTGTAATCTATAATTGGATAATTTGAAATTAAAATCAAAAAAACATGATAAACTCACAAATAAAAATATTAATAAAGAAATAATACTAATACCTAGTATATTTCTAAAAAGCACAAAAGTTAGTTCTCTAGATTCATCTGATGTTTTCATTTTATTTTTTAGATAAAAAAAATACACAACATTATAATATTTATGCATGATAGTTTTAAAAATTTTCATTCTTTATAATTTAACCCTGATTAATTTAAGCGTACAAAAAAACACGCTTAAAATATTATTTTAAGCGTGTTCTAAATTTTTAATATTAGGATTACTCTACAAGTAAAGTAAAAGGAATACTATATTTTACACCAACTGGCTTACCTCTTTGTCTACCTGGTTTCATTCTTGGCAATTGTTTCATAACCTTAATTACTTCACTTTTAATTTTTGGATGTGGAGCTCTGGCGTTTATATTAACAACATTACCTTGTTTATCTATTTTAAAACCGATAAAGACTCTTTTTCTACCGGAAGATAAACCTAATTCATTTGGTAAATCTGTATTAAATTTTCTTGAGAAGTGTTTCTGAACTTTTTTACTAAAGCACGCTTTTAATTCAGATTTAGATCCTTTACATCCAGGAAATACTGGTACATCCTCGATAATCATAAAACTTACATCTTCTATAACTTCTTCAACTTCTTCAACCTCTACAATCTCTTCGATTTCTACGGCTTCGTTTTCATCTGTTTCTGTTGATTCAATAACAGTTTCTTCAACTTCCTTTTCATCTTCAACAATTTCTATTTTTTCTGGAGCTGGTGGTGGCGGAGTTTTAGGTTTTACGGGTTCTTTTACCTCAGTAATTACCGTCTCTTCTTCCATTTCAGCGTTCATTGTCACAGAACCTAAGTCTCCAATATTTCTATCGTATGTTTTATTTTCTATACAAGCATAAGTTACAAAAAGGGCTAAAACTAAGCCGATTTGCATAAAAATCTTGCTATAATTTTCTAAGTTTGACTTTGGGTTTTTCTTAATTTCCATTGTAAAGATTTTTTAAAGTGCGCTAATTTAGTTAATTTATTGGTTTAAACACAAGCCTTGCTCTAAATTATGATTAAAATTTTTTTAAAATTTGATTATAAACGAACAATCCTAATACAATACCTACTGTGTTTGCCAGAACATCTCTAAAATCTCCTGTTCTATACAGAGTTAATGTATCTTGTAAAACTTCAATAATTATGCCATAACTTATACAAGAAATTACTATAATTTTTTTAAGATTTGGTTTTTTATAAAACGAGAATAACCAGCAGAAACTAAGTGTAAAATAAGCAAATGAATGATAGAATTTATCAATATTACTTATGTTTACTTCTACTTTTGGCATTTTCATTAAGCTGAGGTATGCAATACTAATTGTAATGCCTATGGCTATGACGAAAAAGTTATCCCTGAATAAGCTCTTTGTAAGTTTCGGCATCTATTAAGTTTGCTATTTGTGAACTATCTGATATTTCGATTTTAATCATCCAACCTTTACCATATGGGTCAGAGTTTACCAGTTCAGGTTCGTCTTCTAATTCTTCGTTAAATTCTGACACTTCACCTGTTAAAGGCATAAATAAATCTGAAACAGTTTTAACAGCTTCTACAGAACCAAAAATTTCACCTTCTTTTACAGTATCATCCAAAGTGTCTACATCTACATAGACGATGTCTCCTAATTCCCCTTGAGCAAATTCTGTAATACCTACTGTTGCTATGTTGTCTTCAATTTTAATCCACTCATGGTCTTTAGTGTATTTTAATTCTGATGGTATATTCATTCTTTTATTAGTTTTATGTTTAGTTTCCTCCCAAGTTGTAAATAATATTAAACCCACCATTTATTGCCTGTCTAGGAAATGTAGTAGAGATTGCATATTTAGATGTTTGATGATTATAATAAAACGATGCTGTTAGACTATTGCTTAATCTATAATCGGCTGTAAATTTAATAGAAAATAATTTTTGACCACCACTAATTTGGTTATTATCTTCATCTACAGACCTAATTTGTGTTAAATTATCCCTTAAAGAAACATCTGCTCTTAGGTTTATGTCTCCTTTTAACGTCTGTTTTTTGCCTGTAAATTTGGTGTTAAGTTTCACATCTTTAAACACATACCCCATTCCGAATATAAATTCAGTGCCCTGAATGTCTGTTAAAGTGCTATTGTTAAAATTCATAGTAAGTGTTCTATCACTTTTTACTTCTCCTCTTAGTGAAAAAGAATTTCTCATTTTCATATCTAATTTAATCAGCGGAGAAAATTCATCAACTAAAGTAACAGCAGCTACTAATAATTCAGGTTCATAATTATTTGCAACATTTATATTTCCGAAAGGATTACTAGCATCATATTGTAAGTTATTTGTAAAACTAGACACTGTATAAGAAGACCTATAACCATGTGAAATTACAAAATTGCTAAAATTTTTCTTAAAAAACTTTAATTTCATTAATCCTTTATAACGCATCGTCCAATTAGGTATTGGAATATCTCTGAACATTCCTGTATTTATCTTATCTGGGCTCTTTCCGGAGTAAGCAGCCATAAAAGCTGGTAACAAAACTTGTTGACTGTTTGGTCCAAACCCGCTTATAGGAGCTCCAGTTTTTTCAGCTAATCTGTTGGAGATTATGTTTCTATAATCTCTCATTTTTTGAAATAGATCATCACCATTTGTAAAGGCAGTTGAAGCCATAGAATAACTGGTGCTAAAGTTTCCTGTTTCAAAGAAAGGTGTGTTTTCAAATTGATTGTTTCCATCTAAAAGATCTAACTGCTGAGAAAGAGCTCTCGTCTGAATTTTATTTCCTCTAACGTCTATATTTAAATCTTTTATTGGCTTTAGGGTAAAGGAGTAATCTAATTTGTTATAATGCGTTTTACTAAAAGTTTTACTATAATACTCTTCGCCTTCATTTCTCGTAACAAACCAACCATTTTCTAATGCTGTATTTCTAATGTCTACCTGACTGCCAAAGGCAAAGGAACTTGGTGCTCCTCCTAAAAAGCCAATATTTTCAGTATAACCAGGCAATAATTGCCCGTTGTTTTCTGAATAACTAATTTTTCCTTGTTTTACAGATGTTAGAATATCATATGTACCTTTTAGTAATTTTTTACCTAAAGATAATTTTTTATTAGTTGTAATTCTTCCTGGACTTCTTGGAATACCAGAATTTTTCGAAACTTTCGAGTTTTTGCGTTGCGTTTTGCTCATTAACAATTTTTCGAAACCAAAAGTTTTGTATAAACGATCAAAACTAAATGTTGTATTTAAATTATGGGTGTTTGCATTCTGAATAACATTTCCTATTAAATCTACTGACGCAATATCAACTCCATTTATGTTTATTGTGCTTTGTGGTGCCGCTTGCCAGTCAAAATCTGCAGTATAACCATAATCAGCCTTTATGAATTTTAAAAATGGAATTTTATCAAGAGGTAAATTATAATTTCCGTTTAATTTTTGGTGATAATGGTTAGCTCTTCCTGTATTGAAGAAATCATCAAATACTTGAATCTCATCATTATTGTTAAAAGTATCGTAAATGTAGCTATTTGTTGCATTAAAGTTTATTTGTAACGATTTTGTTAAATCGAAACCAATAGTGTAATCCCAATCAAATAAAAACCTACGTTGCTTTAATTCTGGTTGATCAGATAATCCAGCCACTAAATTTCTAGATTGCTGTTCGTTATAGTTTCTGTTGATGCTAGAGTTTATAGCAAACGTCTTCGGAACAGGATTAAAGTTAATGTCTTTTAGCAATCTCCAATATTTACTTTTAAATATCGAATCATTTTTTTTAAAAGGTTCTATTGGTTTAGAATCGAAACTAAAGTTATAATTAGCAGAAGCTCTAACACTTTCATTAATTCGTTTTTTAATATTATAGTTTCTTTGAAATTCTTTATTATGAGCGTAAGAAACAGCTACGTTTTCTACATCATAAAATTTAGGTTTTTTACTGGAATTAGGGTTTCTATTTTTTTTGATATTGGTAAAACTGATACTAGTTCGTTTTGTATAATCCCTAGAGAATTTACTATTATCGTTTGCCTCTAAAGCATCTTTTAATTCAACATCTTGATATTGAGGATCGTATTTTGGGTCAATAAATTTTTCTCCTACACTGTAACTCATGGGTAATTGAATGCCCCATTTTTTTGGTGTAAAAACCTTACCTAAGTTTACAGTTGTAGCAAAATCGTATTGTTTATTTTCATCCAAACTACGCTGTCCTACTCTTTCTTCTACGTTACCAAAACCGATGGTTGACATGCTCCCTGATAATGATACGTTCGCAACATCAGCAAAATTAGCGTCTGCGTTAACAACTGCTGCCCATCCGCCTTTATTATCAAAACCTGCAGAACGTAATTCATTAAACCAAATTTCTCCACTTATTGGTGCAGTTGTATTATTTTTTAATCCTAAAACAATTGTTTTTAATTTCGCCAAAGTTGGATTTCCTTTCACAGAAATTGTATAAGGTCTTGCAGGATCTTGTTCTGTTGATGTGTATAATTCTATAATTGAAAAATCGACCTTATCTCTTTCTAGTTTTACTTTACCAAAAGTTTCTAAGAAAGCATCTAAGTTATTTGCTTTGGGCCAAATATCTAAAGCAGATGTTCCGTTTGTAGAAACTTTTAACGGCATTTCTATTTGGTAGTAGTTGTCGTTTAAGTCTGTACCTAACCTTATAACTGCAGAAAAATCATCATCATTAATAGCAAGTGCCCCTTGATTTTCTTGAAGATGCATAAACATTTTTAAGTTTTTAAATCGCCTTAAATCAATACTAATGTTTTTATAGATTGCCCTCACTTCTTTTGCAGGTAAGTTGTTTACTTTTAAGGTAACAGATTGTTCGTTTTGTAATTGCACGGTTGTACTTCCTTGTAAACGCTCTCTTACTATTCCTGGAGGTTGAATGTAGCTGCCCTCGTTTTGTTCTATACTTACAACACCAACTTCAAAATCTTTTAATTCATTTTCGTCTAAATCTAAAGGAGGTGTAATGTTTTGGTCTAAAGTTTTTGTGTAACGTCTCCAATCTCCTCGTACCAAATCTAATTCACCGAAACGAAGAACTACAGGCATTTTAAAATTGGTTAAAAACATTCTAACAAAACGAATACTGTTAAAGTCAGAAATCTCGTTTACAGATTTTCCACTTCTAATAGGAACTCTAAATTGATACCATGTTGTTTTTTGAGTTCCACCGTTTTCTAGAGTTATATCTGTTATTTTTTGATCAACGATAAAATTCTTTCCTACAACTAAATCGTTTCTGCTCATAGAAACTTTATACTCATAGTAGCTCTCTACGGTATTCATTGTTTGATCTTTATTGATATCTTCTACATCCGGATACGTTGATGAAGATATTGGGTAAGATTCTGGAGACTGGTTTAATGTAGGAGAGTTCCCTTCTGTATTGTTGTAGTTTTTATATCTAGTAATAATTGAGGCATCAATGGCATCTAAAGCACTACCTCTAAAAAACTGAAAGTTATCAGCTCCTGGGTCGGATAAACTTGCATAATTACCTATGCTCGTTAATTTTTTTTCATCCTCATCATTCAAACCGTCAAAACCAATATCTTGGTTTTTTCTTGCTTCATCTTCTTCGTTAAAAGCATAAATAATAGATGAGTTTTGGGGTATTCTATTACCTAAAGGTGATTCTATAGTATTTAAAACTCCTCCAGTTTCTGGCATTCCGTTTTCATACATTTTACGACTATCCTTTAAGATGTCTTCAGATACATTCCCGAGGTTTATGTATAAATCTCCAATTTGGTTAGAAGGATCTTCAGGGTTCATTCCTAAAGGCAAGCCTTCTTCAATAGTCATTGAGTAATTTTCGTATGGATCCATGACCCAAAACTGAATATACTCAATATTTGCTTGATCAAAATTGTTTGTGGTTAGCGGACGCATAATTCCACCCCAATTTGATTCTGGATCGGGCAGTGTTACACTTCCATCAATAAAAGTTGCGTTAGGGTTATAATTATATGAACCTCTTTCCTCAGGAAAATAAGCTAAGTCTAGAGTTCTAATTAAGGAGTTTTGAGTGATGTCTAATTGAACATTTGGGAATAATTCTCTGTAATTCACCCTTCTTGTTTCTGCTCTAGAGAGTTCATCTGCATTGATGCTTGATGGAGTGTTCCCGACACCATAAAAAATTTGATCTACATTGTACCAGGCTAATTTTGCTCTTTTGTAATTGTAATTTAAATCGCTACTTGTTCCATTAAAAACATCATTAGCTTTATTTTGTGGTGTACTTGCTTCATACCAATCCAAAGGAGATAATATACTTATGGGAATTTGTGAAGCCTCAAAATCATCGATATATGTTGTTGCAGCGCCAGTTACATCTATTCCACTTGGAGTTCCAGGCAATAAATATGCCATATCAGCTCTAATCGATAAATTAGAAGGCACATCTGTATCTACAAAAGGTAATTTATTTGCCAATTTTGTAAAGTAAGGTACTTCTGAAGCGTAATCTATATTTGCTCCAAACATGGTATTGTTTATTGGGTCTGAACCAAAATTAACTTTTGCGGTAATAGGTCTTTCGTTTACATTTAAGATTGTAGCACCTACTGTTAATTTATCAGAGAATTTATGCTCAACATCAACCCCCATAAAGGTTTTTCTTTGTTGATTAAAAACAGCATTATTTTCTGTTGAGACACTAATTGGTGTTCCTGACGCTTGTAGACCAGGATCTATGATTTGTACACGACCTAGCTGATAATCTACAACGTAATCTACACCTTCTACTAGTTGTCTTCCCCCAGCAGTTACGTTTACAGAACCTCTTGGAACATTAAATGCGCCAATCGGAATTCCACCAGAATTTTCTGATTTAAAATATCCTTTTAAGTAATACTTATCTTTATTTTGATAATTGTTCTGTATGTTAATCTTTGTATTTAAGTATAGTTCTTTAAATAAATAAGTTTCATCTAAAGTTTCATCTAAACCAATATCATTAGAATTTTGTTGGACTAAGTCGTTTCCAAAAGGTTCTGGTTCTGGGAAAAAGATAAAACCATTTTGAGAATTTACAGTAACACCCTCTACATAATCAAAAAAACCATCGGCAGATCTAAACTGACTTTGGTCTAATTGATCTAATTTTAAAACTTGAATTAATGGGGTATTTGGAATTCCAACAGTTTTTGCATTTTGTAATACGTTAGAAGGAATTCCTGTTTGATCATCTCTATATTGTATTTCAAAAAGAAAACCATCTTGTGATAAAGGAAAAGCACCCAATGCGTATACGTTCTTCATCATTAAACGCCATGTAGGAAAAGATTCTTCTATGGTAATGCCACTTACAACTCTGTCTCTTTTTGTTTTTAAAATTTCGCTACGTAATAGTTTCAATGCTAAAGTCTGAGGAGCTAAGATTCCATCATTTGAAAATTCCCCAACCTTAAATGAAGTATCTGTACTTCCGGTTACACCGCCAGCAACAGTATATTCATAGGCAACTGCTAAAACTTCCCCATCATTTAATCTTCTATTTAAAGAAATAAAACCTAATTGAGCATTTAAATTGTATTCATTTGGTTCTAATTTTCGAGCATTTTCTAATACAGAATAGTCTGTACCTTCGTTCATATTGTTGTTACTAAAAGAACTCAATGTACTATTAATTGAAGAAATACTTCTAATACCACTAGTGGCTGTTAATAAAGTTGATAAACTATTAGATTGATTAGTTGGAATATTTCCACCAGTAGTTGATGGTGGGTTTGTTGGCAGTATATCACCTGTTTGATTTACTAATACATTGGTATCTGATTCACCAATATCAGCAAAGGCAACGATACTTCTAAAATCTTCTGTACTCGCGTTTCTGTTGGTTACCCAAACTTCTAACCTTGTAATATTAACTTGACTATTAATTAAAGGGTAATTCTTTAAGGAGTTTGCATAGTTATCAATAAAATATTGACCTAAGAAAAAGTGTCGATCGTTATCGTAATCGGTGGCTTGTAATTCAAACTCTTGAATTGACGCTCCTCCTTCCGCAACAACTGTTTTACTTTCTGAATTTTGTTGAGAAAAAACAGCAGTTATATTTGTATTACCAAATTTTAATTGAGTTTTAATACCGAATAAACTTTGAGCTCCGTTAATTAAAGAATTTTTAATCGGCATAGAAACATTACCAGCTTCTATTCCTTGTAAAATATCATCTTCAGTAGGTTCGTAACCAATTTTTACCAAATTCTGAAAATCGAAAGTGGATTGTGTGTCGTAATTTGCAGTAAAATCTAAACGAGTGCCCACTTCCGCACGAATACTTGCATTAATTTGTTGATCAAAATCAAAGGTAAAGCTACTTCTATTTTCCTCTGATAATTGTGGGTTTTCTGTGTTTTGATATATAAATCCTAATTTTAAGTTCAGACTTCCAGTTGGAGTTACTTTTACGGTGTTTCCTCCAAAAATAGTTTCAAAGAAATCTGAATTTACATAGTAAGTAGGCAGTAGGTCTTTTTGAGCATCTTTGGACCCTTTTTTCTTTGAGTTTGTTGCACTTACCTTGTCTTTAAAGTATTGCGTCATATCTTTTTTTAAACGATATTTTGCATACTCTTTTCGGGTAAGAAATATAGGAGTTCTTGTGTAGTAATCACCAATCTTTTCAATAATTACATATTTGTTTAAATCCTTGTCAAAGATAATTTCTTTAGTTGCTAGATACTCCAAAAAGAGCCCACCTGTTTGGTCTTTTTTAAAGTTATATCTTAATGTTAGACTATCTCTTTTGTCGGAATTAGAATTATTATTTTTATTTATTTGTGCATGCACAGATAAGTTTGCTAAAAAAGCAAGTGAAAAAAATAAGAATGTTTTTTTTAAAAAATTACTCAATTTATTATAAATTCTTTAAGGATAATTTTATTAAATTTTCAACGGAAGCGTCAGGATTATTTTTTAAAACCATAGATACAACCTTATCAGATTGCTTTTTATTAAAGCCTAAGACTTCTAGAGCAGATAACGCTTCATCTTTATTGGTATTGTTTGTAATCGTAGAAACTTTATCAATATTAAAGGTTTTTAAAATTTTATCTTTTAAGTCTACAATGACTCTTTGTGCTGTTTTTGCTCCTATGCCTTTTACTGATTGAATTAGTGGAATGTTTTCTGATGCAATTGCCTGTTGTATTTCTTCAGCTGTCATAGAAGACAGCATAGTTCTTGCAATACTTGGTCCTACTCCAGAAACTGAAATTAATAATTTAAAAACTTCTCTTTCTGTTTTTGTAAAAAAGCCAAAAAGCGTATGTGCATCCTCTCTTATGGATAAATGTGTGTATAAAATAACATTTTCATTATCTGTTAAGCTAGAGAAAGTATTAAGTGAAATGTGGAGTAAGTACCCGACACCATTGCAATCTACAACAATCTCTGTTGGGTTTTTCTCTACTAATTTCCCTTTAATTTGTGTAATCATAGAAATGTTTTACAGGCTTCTAATGTAGTAATTTTTATTTGTTGTTTCTCTTTTCTTTTTCTTGTGCATCTACAACAGCTAAAGCAGCCATATTTACCATTTCATCCACACTAGCTCCCAATTGTAATATATGAACAGGTTTGCTTAGCCCAAGAATAATAGGTCCAATAGATTCTGCTTTGTTTACTTGTTTTAATAGCTTGTATGTCATATTTGCAGATTCTAAATTTGGAAAAATTAAAGCATTTACTTTTTTTCCATTTAGTTTAGAAAATGGAAATTCTTTTGCTAACATTTCTGGGTTTAATGCAAAATCTGCTTGTAATTCTCCATCCACCACAGTATCTGGGAAATTGCGATGTAAATAAGAAACAGCTTCAGTTATTTTTTTTGAACTCTCTGAGCTTGACGATCCAAAATTAGAAAATGATACCATTGCCATGTTTGCTTTCATTCCAAACATTTTAATAAACTTTTCTGTCATTTGAGTAATCTTCACTAGATCTTTAGCAGTTGGGTTAATGTTAATCGTTGTGTCTGATAAAAATAAAGGTCCTTGCTTGGTTAGCATAAGGTTACTAGCTGCTATTTTTGTAATCCCCTTATCTTTTTCAATTAGTTCTAGTATGGGTTTTAGAACTGTTGGGTAAGGTCTGGAATATCCAGTTATTAATGCATCTGCTTCACCTTCGTTTACCATCATCGCAGCAAAATAATTGCGTTCGCGCATTAATTTTTGTGCTTCAGATAATGTACGTCCTTTACGGCGTCTATTGTTCCAATAAATTTCTCCAAAACGACCTCTACGTTCTTTTTCTTCGTCAGTTTTAGGATCTAAAATAGGAACATTTGCATTAAAGCCTATTTCTGCCATTAATTCTAAAATAACTTCTTTACGCCCAAGTAAAATCACGTCCCCAAGTTTTTCTTCATACACTCTTTGTGCAGCTTTTAAAACGTCTAAATGATCAGCTTCAGCAAAAACTATTCGCTTTTTATTGCTTTTTGCTCTGTTGTGTAGAAGTCTAATTTCTTTACTTCCTGAACCAGAACGTTCCATTAATTCTTCACGGTACTTATTCCAATCTTGAATAGGTTCTAGAGCAACTCCAGAATCCATGGCAGCTTTTGCAATTGCTGGTGGAATTTCATAAATTAATCTCGGGTCAAATGGTTTTGGAATAATATATTCTCTCCCGTAAGCTAAACTTACTTCATCATACACAATGTTTACTTGCTCTGGCACGGATTGTTTTGCTAAACTGGCTAAAGCGTGTACAGCAGCCATTTTCATTTCTTCATTAATTTTAGTTGCTCTAACATCTAAAGCACCTCTAAAAATAAATGGAAATCCGAGTACATTATTTACTTGGTTAGGATTGTCTGACCTTCCGGTAGCCATAATGATATCATTTCTTGTAGCAACTGCTAAATCGTATTCTATTTCTGCAACAGGATTTGCCATTGCAAATACAATTGGGTCTTTTTTCATTGTTAATAGCATCTCTGGAGAGACCACGTTTCCTATGGATAAACCAATAAAAACATCTGCGTTATGCATTGCTTCACTTAAAGTATTTAAATCTTTATCAGTTGCAAATTCTGCTTTTTGAGTGGTAAGGTTTTCTCTATCTTTTCTGATAACACCTTTGCTGTCGCACATAATGACGTTTTCTCTTTTTGCACCTAATTTTAAATACAAACGTGTACAGGAAATTGCAGCGGCTCCAGCTCCGTTAACGACAATAGTTATTTTACTAATATCTTTTTCTGTAATATCGATCGCATTTTTTAGCGCAGCAGCAGAAATTATTGCAGTTCCATGCTGGTCATCATGCATTACGGGTATATCTAGTTCCTCTTTTAGACGTCTTTCAATTTCAAAAGCTTCAGGAGCTTTTATGTCTTCTAAATTAATTCCTCCAAAAGTTGGAGCAATTGCTTTTACTGTTTGTATAAAATGTTCTACATCGGTGGCGTCTACTTCAATATCAAAAACATCAATATCAGCAAATATTTTAAATAACAAACCTTTTCCTTCCATCACTGGTTTTGATGCTTCAGGGCCAATATCACCAAGTCCTAATACCGCCGTTCCATTAGAAATTACCGCAACTAAATTTCCTTTCGACGTGTATTTATATACGTTATTTTTATCTTTCGCAATTTCCAAACAAGGTTCAGCGACTCCGGGAGAATAGGCTAAAGCTAAGTCATGCTGGGTTGCATACTTTTTTGTGGGTATTACTTCAATCTTACCTGGTTTAGGTTTTGCGTGATATAGTAAAGCTTCGTGTCTTTTTCTAGAATCGCTCATAAATATTTGTTTAACCAACAAATATAAGCTTTTCAATGAAAATGTAATTAAAACACTCATGATTTAAAAAATCATAAAAACCCATAAGTTTAATATTCAATGCAAAAAAAACAAGAAACCATTATTGTACGTTTAATAACTTTTAAATATATTATGTAACATAAATTCGAGGTTGGCGTCTAAAGAATAAATACGAAATAATGAAAAAAAATATTTTTATACTATTGCTTTTTATATCATCAATAATTTTTGGACAGGTAAAGGGTAAAATAACAGATAAAAATGGAGCGTCTTTATCATTTGTGAGTGTTTATGTAGATAAGACAGTTGCCGGAACGACTTCTAATGATAATGGAGATTATGTTTTAAGTCTGACTAAGAAAGGTAAAAACACAATTGTTTATCAAATATTAGGTTATAAAACACTAAAAAAAGAAGTAAATATTAAATCTTTTCCTTTCGAATTAAATGTAAAGTTAGATGAGGAAAAAATACAGTTAGATGAAATTTATATTTCTACAAAAGACAATCCGGCTAATACAATCATTAGAAATGTAATTGCAAATAAAGAGAAGAATACAAACAAATATTCTAATTATACGGCTAAATTTTACTCTAGAGGATTAATGAAAATTAAAAATGCGCCAGAGAAGTTCTTTGGTCAAACTACTGGAGATTTTGGAGGTGGATTAGATTCTACAAGAACAGGAATTATTTATTTATCAGAGACAATATCCGATATTAGTTTTCAAAAGAGACCTGACAATTTTAATGAAAAAATTATTGCATCTAAGGTTTCTGGACGAGACAATGGTGTTAGTTTTAATAGGGCAGAAGAGTCTAATATTAATTTATATGATAATAGTATTGCTCTTTTTAACGATTTAATTTCGCCAATTTCTACAAATGCGTTTAGCTATTATCGATTTAAGTTAGTCGGTATTTTTTATGACAAAAACGGGAGGCTTATCAATAAAATAAAATTGATTCCTAAGCGAAAAAATGATCGAGTTTTTAATGGGTTTATTTATGTTGTAGAGGATGATTGGGCTTTATATGGGGTAGATGTTATTGCCACTGGAGCACAAGTAAATATTCCTGTTGTAAATTCATTAAAACTAAAACAGGGTTTCAATTACTCTGAAAATATAGATGCTTGGGTTTTAATTAGTCAGACCATAGATTTTGATTTTTCTGTTTTAGGTTTTAAGCCTAGTGGGAAATTTTCATATGTATATTCAGATTATAACTTTAAACCCTCATTTAAGGACAAAACGTTTACAAATGAAATATTAACTTTTGAAAAAGATGCTACCAAAAAAGATAATCGTTATTGGAATAAGTTAAGGCCAGTCCCTTTAACAATTGAAGAAATTAAAGATTATCAAATTAAAGATAGCATTAAGATTGTGCGTAAATCTAAAAAATATTTAGATTCTATAAATAAAAAGCAAAATCAGTTCAATTTTCTTTCACCAATTGCAGGGTATACATATCGTGATTCATACGAAAATTGGTCGTTATCTTTTAATGGTTTAATAGATGATTTAGGATTTAATCCAGTTCAAGGTTTTAACGCATCGTTAGGTTTTAGTTATTTCAATCAACAAAATAAAACGGGAAAATGGTGGACCGCTGGAGTGAAAGCTAATTATGGTTTCTCAGATAAACAGATAAGACCAACGTTATCTTTTAGTAAAAAATGGAATAATATTTCTAGGCCCAAAATATTAGTTTCTGGAGGTGTTACAACTTCTCAATTTAATGGAAATGAACCAATTTCTAAAATGGATAATGTGATTCGCTCTTTATTAATGAGGGATAATTATATCAAAATTTATGAAAAAGAATTTGCAAAAGTGAGTTATTCAGAAGAAATTAATAACGGAATTTATTTTTCTTCTTCTCTAGAATACGCGAATAGAAAACCGCTTTTCAATACGACTAATTATTCTTTTGCTCGTCAAAGTAAAAATGACCCTTACACATCTAATAATCCTTTAGATAAAACAAATTTTACAAATCCGGGTTTTACAAAACATAAAATAGCGATCTTCAATGTGGGGGCAACTTTTATCTTCAATCAAAAATACCTGTCTTATCCTAATATAAAGGAAAATATAGGAAATGATAAATATCCATCATTAAGTGTCAATTATAGAAAATCTTTTGGAGCGACAAGTTCTACCTTCAATTCAGATTTATTTACAGCAAATTTACGACAAGATGTAAGTGCTGGTAATTATGGAGGTTTTTCATATAATGTAAGGGGAGGATTATTTGTAAAGAGGCGAAATATTGCTTTTATGGATAAATTACAAGTCAATGGTAATCAATTGATTTTTGTAACAGATAATGAATTAAATAGTTTTGGTCTGTTAGATTATTATCAGTTTTATACAAATGATAAATACGTAGAGGCACATTTTGAGCATAACTTTAAAGGAGCTATTTTGGGTAAAATCCCTTTGGTAAATAAATTGAACTTTTATTTAGTTGGCGGTGCAAAAACTTTACTGATGGCTGATAAAAATGCCTACACAGAGTTCTCTGTAGGTCTAGACAATATAGGTTTTGGTAAATGGCGTTTTTTAAGAGTGGATTATGTTCGTTCTAATTCAGGAGGAATTAAAAATGATGGTTTGTTGTTACGATTTAGGATGTTTTAATTATTTTTGGGACATGAAAGTCCAAATACTTTTTTTCGGAATTACAACAGATTTGTTAGGTGCCTCAAGCCTAGAGTTAGAGGTTATTGAAGCTTTTACTATCTCAAATCTTAAAAGCTTGTTGAATGAAAAATATCCGCAATTAAAAAACATCGCTTCTTATGCAATTGCTGTAAATGAAAGTTATGCAGTAGATGATTTAGTCTTAGAAGAGAATGACGTAGTTGCTATTATTCCTCCTGTAAGTGGAGGTTAAAAATTATCTCAAATACTTTCTGTCAATATAAAAGGTACCAAAAGGTAAAATGGAAGCTAATAATACAATTCCTAAAGTTTTACCACTCCAGTTCATTTCTTTTTTAAGCATCGCAGATAAAATAATATACAACATAAATAAAATGCCATGAGGCATTCCAAACATTTTTACAAAAGTAGGGTCATTTAAGGCGTATTTGTAATATAAGCCTAAGCTCATTAATAATAAGTAAGAAACCCCTTCTAGAAAGCTAACAACTCTAAAGATACTTTTCATTTTTATGAAGTATTGAAAATTAGATTGCAAAGATACATTTTGAATTGCTATTTTTGCTATTAGCTTTCAACTTGTTTTAGTGTCTGATAAAATGATAAGAACCTCAATAAAAATAACCTCAGAAAAATTAGATTTACAAGAATGCTACAATTTTGTAGAAGACGATTCTTGTGGAGGTATTTCTGCTTTTGTTGGCACTGTTAGAAATCATACTCAAGGAAAAGAAGTAACCCGTTTAGATTTTTCCACATACAAACCGATGGCAATCAAAGAAATGCAGAAGATTGCAAATTTGATCTTAGAAAAGTTCGATATTAAAAAAATTGCAATTCATCATGTAGAAGGAGTTCTGCGTATTCGTGAAATTCCTGTAATAATTACAGTTTCTTCCAAACATAGAAAGGCTGCTTTTGAAGCTTGTGAGTTTGCAATTGATACTTTAAAAGAAAGGGTTCCTATTTGGAAAAAAGAATATTTTACAGATGGTGAAGTTTGGGTAAATGCACATCCGTAAATTAATTGTCTTTTTTGTTTTCTCAACTACTAATTACTCACCGTCTTTTTACTTTGCATCCATAGATAAAATTGTAGTCCAAATAAAATAGCGCCTGATAACAAATGTATAGCTTGTGTTCCTAAAGGAAATTCTGCGTAGTACATTAAAATACCTGTAATAGTCTCTAAAAAGATTAACAAAATCACCCAGTTTACTAATTTATAGCCTAAGTTTTTAACTTGGTTTAAGTAGAATAAACTTAGATTTATGAGTACAATTGCAATTGTAAAAGATCTGTGAAAATAAAACTTAAAGCTTGGATTCATCAAACTATAGTTCTTGTTTTCGAATCCTAATTGTTTTACTTGTTCATCTATAAATTGCCTTACCTGGGTTCCCATTGCAATTTGAAACAAAGAAAATATAACAGAAATAATTAGCAATTTATTAAATATCGCATTGTATCTGTATATTCTTTTTCTTTCCGAAATATTAAATTTTAGTTTCAATAGTAGTGCAATTATTATTAAACCAAGAACCATATGTATGGTGATAATTGTGGGTTTTAAATTGGTGTCTACAACTGTTTTGCCTAACCAGGCCTCCACTAGCATTAAGAAAAAAGCAGTAAATGCTAAAAGAGTAATTGTTTTGTTTGTTTTCCAAAATTTTGATGCTCCATAAATTAGAAATAAAAAAATGAAGCCAGCTAAAACGGAACACAACCTATTAATATATTCTGTCCAAGTGTGGTATTTGTTAAATTTAGCGTAATCGTGTTTCGTGTAGTTTGTCCAATTTTTTTTATTGAACTCATCAGAAGTTTTTATATTTTTTTCTGCAACAAATAAAGTTTCACCTTTAATGATTATCAGTCCTTTTTTAAATTCTGAATTTGGTTTCCAAGTTATTTGTTCCTCTGAGGTTGGCGGAATGTAATATCCAAAGCATTTTGGCCAATCAGGACAACCCATTCCAGAACCTGTCATTCTAACAATAGATCCTGCTAAAAAAATTAAATAAACAGATATAATTGTGATTTTTACAATTTTCGGAAATTTAGTTTTCATTTGAGCGAAATATTTTTACAAAAATAAGACAAAAAAAAGTCGTTTAAAATATTTTAAACGACTTGTTTCTTTTAAAAGAATTTTAAATCTAGGATTAGATTACTCTAACGTCTACTGCATTTAAACCTTTTCTACCTTCTTTTAGGTCAAACTCTACTGCGTCACCTTCTCTAACTTCGTCAATTAAACCAGATACGTGTACAAAATACTCTGTGCTTGAATCATCTTCTGTTACGAATCCAAATCCTTTAGATTCGTTGAAGAATTTTATTGTTCCTTTTTTCAAAATAATATAATATAAAATGTTAATAATAATACAAATATAAGGTTAATTGTAATTGGTTGTACAAAAAGACTGGTTTAAATAATTTTGTTTAATTTTTTTTTTGCGTGGAATGAGTTTAAGCAAGTAAAATAAATTTAACGTTTAAATAAATATTTTTTCATTTCAAGAAATTTTTAAAAAACTTAGTAAACATAGTACTTGTAGCGTTTTTATAAAATTTAAAACACTGATAATCAACTTTTTGAAATGTTTATTTTTCGCTGAGAAAATTACGATAATTATAAATTTGTTAAAAACTTCAAGGGTTTTGTGAATAAGTATGGCTTTTATTTTGGAACAAAAAAAGCAATCTTTGTAGAACCCCCACCTTAAGTAAATATCTAACTTTTAAATAATACCTGTTAACCGTGAAAATAACTCATATAATAAAGAGAGACTCTGAAACGACCATTTTTGAGATGGAAAAAATTATTAATGCTATTGAAAAGGCCATGCTGAGCGTTAATAATGGTACAAAAGATGACGCTATCGCAATCTCTAATATTGTAAATGGCACATTACTAGAAAGAAAGTTAAATGAGCCAGATTATACGCCTACAGTAGAACAAGTTCAAGATATTGTAGAGTTTAAATTAATGGATAGTCCCTTTCATGATGTTGCGAAAGCCTACATATTATACAGGGATGAACAAACAAGAAGTAGAAAAAGTAACATTTTTGAAAAGAGAATAAATTTAAAGCCATATGATTATCCTGTTTTAGGTGAATATGTAAATGCTATAAGACATTCTTATTGGATTCACACAGAATTTAATTACACAAGTGATGTTCAAGACTTTAAAACATCTCTTTCCGAAGTGGAGAAAAATGCCATAAAAAATACCATGTTAGCAATTTCTCAAATTGAGGTTGCTGTTAAAACATTTTGGGGCGACATTTATAAAAAGATGCCAAAACCTGAAATTGGTTCTGTTGGAGCAACGTTTGCAGAGAGTGAGGTTCGTCACCATGATGCATATTCTCATTTATTGGAGATTTTAGGTTTAAACAATGAGTTTAAAAACTTAAAGAAGAAGCCTGTAATTATGAAACGTGTTAGTTACTTAGAATCAGCATTAAAAAACGTGAACAGTGACGATAATCAGGAGTTTTCAGAATCCATAATTTTATTTTCTTTGTTTATCGAACACGTATCTTTATTTTCTCAGTTTTTGATTATCATGGCATTTAATAAGTATAGAAACGTGTTAAAAGGGATTTCTAATGTTGTTGAAGCTACTTCAAAAGAAGAACAAATCCATGGAGATTTTGGGATAGACCTTATTAGAATAATTAAAGAAGAAAATCCTGAATGGTTTGATGAAAGTCATCAGGCACTAGTTCAAGAAACATGTAAAGAAGCTTTTCTTTCTGAAAGCAAACTAATTGATTGGATTTTTGAAAAAGGAGAATTGGATTTCTTACCTAAAGTTGTAATCAAAGAATTCATCAAGAATAGATTTAATAACTCTTTAGAAAGTATTGGGATACCAAAAGTATTTGATATTAACGAAACTTTATTATCGAATACAGATTGGTTTGATGATGAAATTATAGGAACAAAACACGGTGATTTCTTTGTAAAAAGATCTATAAACTACAGCAAAAGAACGAAAAGTATAACCAGTGACGACTTATTTTAATCTATGAATTTAAACGACCAGAAAACAACGACAACCGAACTTACAGAGCACGAAAGAATGATTCAAGCAAGAAGCGCTGCTCGAAAAGAAATGCTTAAAAACACAAATGAACCTGAAATAAAATGGCTTACCGCAAATAGTCGTAAATTTTTAGAATCAGGGTACTTAACAGGAAAAACTACACCGGAAGAAAGAATCCGTGAAATTTCAGATAATGCTGAACGTATCTTAAAGATTGATGGTTTTTCTGATAAGTTTTACAAATATATGGCCGCTGGTTATTATTCTTTAGCATCGCCGGTTTGGTCTAATTTTGGGAAAAAGAGAGGTTTACCTATTAGTTGTTTTGGTTCGCATGTAGCAGATGATATGGGAGATATTTTATTCTCACAATCAGAAGTTGGTATGATGTCTAAACTAGGAGGTGGAACGTCTGGTTACTTTGGTAAATTACGTCAAAGAGGAGCTGCTGTTAAAAATAATGGTTCCTCATCTGGTTCGGTACATATTATGCAGTTGTTTGAAAAAATGGTTGACGTTGTTAGTCAGGGTTCTGTGAGAAGAGGAAGATTTTCGCCTTATTTACCAATAGATCATGAAGATATTAAAGAATTTTTAGAGATAGGTACAGAGGGAAACCCAATACAAGAATTAACCCATGGTGTTACTGTAAGTGACCAGTGGATGCAAGAAATGATAGATGGTGATGTAGAAAAAAGAAGTCTTTGGGCAAAAATATTACAACGAAGGGGAGAAATTGGGTATCCCTATATTCTTTTTAGAGATAATGCAAACAACGGAACAGTGGATGTTTATAAAGACAACAAGTATGAAATTTATGCGAGTAATTTATGTACAGAAATAATGTTACCCTCTAATGAAGATTGGTCTTTTGTTTGTTGTTTATCATCAATTAATTTAGTACACTATGACAAGTGGAAAGATACTGATGCAGTAGAAACATTGACTTTCTTTTTAGACGCGGTAATGCAAGAGTTTATTAATAAATTAGAAGTTTATAAAAACTCATCAGATAGAGATGATCAGTTTACGTTTCGATTTATGGAGAAGGCCTATAAATTTGCAAAAGAAAATAGAGCCTTGGGGTTAGGTGCTTTAGGATGGCATTCTTTATTACAATCTAAAATGTTAGGATTTGATAGCACAGAAGCATACTCTTTAAACAGTGAAATCTTTAAAGTAATTAAAGAAAAATCATATAAGGCATCAGAAGAGATGGCAAAAATGTATGGAGAACCGGCTGTTTTAAAAGGATATGGAAGACGTAATGCAACTCTAAATGCAGTCGCACCAACTACGTCTTCTGCCTTTATATTAGGTCAAGTGTCTCAAGGTATTGAGCCAATTTGGTCTAATATTTATGTCAAAGATATCGCAAAGATAAAAACAACAATTAAAAATCCAATTTTAGAAAAATTATTGGAAAGTAAAGGGCAAAATACATCTGATGTTTGGAAAAGTATTCGAGACAATGATGGTTCTGTTCAGCATTTAAATATTTTAACAGAAGAAGAGAAAGACGTTTTTAAAACCTATTCAGAAATAGATCAAAACGTTATTGTTTATCAAGCAGCAAATAGACAAAACCATATCGATCAAGGACAATCCATAAACATAATGGTACATCCAGATATGCCAATAAAAGAGGTGAATTCAGTTTATATCAACGCTTGGAAATTAGGTATAAAATCTATGTATTACCAACATAGTATGAATGCTGCACAGAAATTTAAACAAAAGAAAGAGTGTGCTTCGTGCGAAGGATAATAGTTACTGAAATAAAAATGATAAAGAGGAGTCGAAAGGCTTCTCTTTTTTTTTTGAAGCTATTTCCAGCTTTCACTACTCACTTTTTTTAATCCGAAAAAAGAATAAAAAAGAGTTCAAACAGACCATTCAATCTGGGCTAAATTTATTAAGAAATTCAAGTCTTGATTTTTAAAATTATTTATTAACGAAAGTAGTTTATCGCTTGAGCAAAGTGAAGAATCTTTTTTGTATTTTCGTATAACTCGTTATGCCTGCGAATGCGGGAATCCAATAATAAAAAATACTGAACTAAATTCATTATAAATGAACTGGGAACAACTCCTTTCTTTAAAACGTTTTGGCGATTTACAAAAACGCGAAAGAATAGCACAAGATGAAACTCGTTTGGGTTTTGATGTAGATTTTGATAGAATCATATTTTCATCAGCATTTAGAAGTTTACAGGATAAAACACAAGTAATACCTCTATCTGAAACCGATTTTGTGCACACACGTTTAACGCATAGTTTGGAAGTGTCTGTAGTAGGCAGGACTTTGGGTCGAAGGGTTGGTAAAGTCCTTTTAGAGCGGCATCCAAATTTGCAAAAATTAGGGTACACTTTTAACGATTTTGGTGCAATTGTGGGGGCTGCCTCACTAATGCATGATATCGGGAATCCACCTTTTGGTCATTCAGGAGAAAAAGCGATTGGTGAGTATTTTAAGTCAGGAAATGGCTTAAAATATAAGGAACAGTTATCTGCAAAAGAATATCAAGATTTAATAGATTTTGAGGGAAATGCTAATGGTTTTAAGATTTTAACAGAAACGAGAGAAGGAGTTTCTGGAGGTTTGCGCTTAAGTTATGCAACGTTAGGTGCATTTTTAAAATACCCAAAAGAGAGTCTTCCTAAAAAACCAACCAATCATATTGTAGATAAAAAGTATGGCTTTTTTCAATCAGAAAAAAAAGAATTTTTAGATATAGTTGATGATTTAGGAATGAAACAAAAAGCGTCTTCTGGTACATCTTATTACAGACATCCATTAGCTTATTTAGTGGAGGCGGCAGACGATATTTGCTATACAATTATTGATTTTGAAGACGGAATTAACTTAGGTTTAATTGAAGAGGAATTCGCCTTAGAATATATGATTAAGTTGGTAAAAGATACTATTGATATTAAAAAATATCACACACTTCAGCACAAAACAGATCGAGTAAGCTATTTACGAGCACTGGCAATTGGTGTTTTAATTAATGAGGCTGAAGCCATCTTTTTAGAAAATGAAGATGCTATTATAAATGGTGTTTTTGAAAAATCTTTATTGGATAAATGTAAGTATGAGGCGCAAATTAATGACATTATTAAAATAAGTGTTGATAAAATATACAAGAGTAAAGAGGTGGTTGAGAAAGAAGTGGCAGGTTATAGAATTATTTCTGATTTATTAGATGTTTTTGTAACGGCATTCAATAATAAAATTGATGGTACTTCTTCTAACTACGATGAATTAGTTTTGAATTTATTGCCAGAAGAATACCATGAGAAAAGAACTGATTTGTATACTAGGATTATGAGTATTTGCAGCTACGTTTCAAGAATGTCAGATAGTTATGCCATTAGAATGCATAAAAAATTGATAGGAAATTTGATTTAATTTCAATATTAGTATTTTAAAAATTATTAATTAGAATTAAGATGTTTTTTGTTTGAAAGGTAAGTGTTAATTAATTTAGGAGTTTACAGGAAATCAGGATTTTAATTACAGACCACTCAAAATATAAATCTCTTGATTTAATTTTAGAAACCTAGACACGTCCTCCTTTTTATTCGTTTTAACAGAAAAGTAGAAGAAGGTTTTAAAAAAGTTATCCAAAATATCTAAACAGTATGAAATTTTTTTTAGTACACATAGCTTTTGCATTTATGATTGTCGGTTTATTTTTTACTTCTTGTAAAAAAGATAAACAGTTAATAAAAATAGATACGTTTAAACAAAAGAAAAAAGTAAGTAATACAAACTTAAGACATAAGAAAGGTATTGAATATATGGCAGATTATCAGTTTGCAATAAGAAAACATATAGATTCGTCTAAAACATCTTATGAGGACGGTTACCTTATTAAGGAATATAAAAAGGCAAAAAAAAATGCGATCTATAAAAAAAGTAAAAATACCTTAAACTCTATCTTTATAGAGAGAGGTCCGGTAAATGTTCCTGGAAGAACCAGGGGCATTGCAGTAGATCCCACAGATAATAAAAAATGGTTTGCTGGTACAGTTGGAGGTGGTGTTTGGAAAACAGAAGATGAAGGGCA
>JAQXAP010000102.1 GCA_029252865.1 Polaribacter sp. | reverse complement strand
ATCAGCATAAACTACTTGTAATTTTAAAGTCAATATATTTTTACCAAACTCTTTAAATAACGATTCAAATAAGTTTTCAGCGCTAAAACTATTGGTAGCAACTGCTATTTTAGCGATGTGTAAATTAGCTGCTATTTTTTCTTCTGATAGCTTTGTCGTTTGGTTGATAAAGTTAAAACACTCTTTCGCTTCTTCATAATTTTTATTTTCAAAAGCAATTTTTCCTAAGTCAAAAATAGCTCCTAAATCTGCTGGACTTCTTTGGTACAGAGCTTTTTCTTGAGTTAGTGCTTTTCCGTAATCTTTTTGCTGAATAAATAACCAACTTAATAATTCGTTACAGACATCTTTTGGGTTACTTGCAGACTTTCTTAAAAGCGTTTTTCTAAATAAAATGTTTACTTCATTTTCAGCGTCATCAGTAAGATATTTAACGGTATATCTTTTAACGAGACTTAAATAAGTTTCCGTTTTATCAACTAGGTTAATATACGCTTCAAACATTTTTTTGAAGTCGCCCTTTTCACCATAAATCTGAGCTATTTGAAAGCTATAATTAACATTTTTATTTTGCGACATTGCTTTTTCATATGCTAGAATGGAATTGTCTAATAGATTAAAATCTTTAAAAATACGACCGATAATTCCTCCAAAAGAAGTGCTTTTGTTTAAAGACTTAAGTGCTAAATTATAGTTGTCTTGGGCTAATTCTTTTAACCTTTGTCGTTCGTAATTATAGCCCAAGTAAACATATAAAAAACCCTGCTTAGGATTCTTTTTAATTATAGATTTCAATAATCTTTCTGCTTTTAAAAATTGATCTGTTTCTTGGTAGCAAGAAATTAATCGACTTAAATAAGAGGTGTTAAAAGGGTTTTTAGAATATAACTTTGTGAAAATTTGAGTAGCTTTTTCATATTCTCCTTCTCTATAATAATTTTCTCCCAATAAATAGTCATTTTGAGAGTAGCTAGCACTTGTGATAGTAATAAAAATAAGGAAAATAAAATTTTTCATCAAAATCAAAGATACTTAAGTAATATGTTAAATTATTATTAAAGCAAACAATTCTAAGTTGTTCTTTGTAACGTTTTGGCACGAAACTTGTCTAAGGTATATATAACTAATCAAATTTTAATATTATGAATACTTTTTCTGCACAATACGAAACAGCAAAAAATAACTCAATAGAGTTTATGAAAAACGGACAAATTAGTGCTTATTTTGAAGCCCTTTTAGAGATGAATAAATACAAAAGATTAATGTTAGCTGTAATCGCGAACTAGAGTTCGTTTTAATGACTTGCTTTTTGGGATCATTTAAAATCTATTGAGAAAGAGTATTATATATTGTTTAATTTATTAAACAAAAAGATACTTTTAAGACCGTTTAATTAATCATATCAAACCCACAATAAGGAACTAATACATCAGGTACTTTAATTCCATCTTCTGTTTGGTAATTTTCTAAGATTCCTGCCAAAACACGAGGTAAAGCCAAAGAGCTTCCGTTAAGTGTATGGGCAAATTCACTTTTCCCTTCCTTATTCTTAAAACGAAGTTTTAATCTATTTGCTTGAAAAGTTTCAAAGTTTGAGGCAGAACTTATTTCTAACCATCTATCTTGAGCCGTGGAGAATACCTCAAAATCAAAAGTTAATGCGGCAGTAAAACCAGTGTCACCACCACATAAACGTAAAATTCGGTAAGGTAATTTTAATTCTCTTAAAATATCTTTTATGTGTTCTACCATTTCGTTTAAAGCTTGGTAAGAATTATCTGGATGTTCAATTCGTACAATTTCTACTTTATCAAATTGATGTAATCTGTTTAAACCACGCACGTGTGCGCCATAACTTCCTGCTTCTCTTCTAAAACAAGGCGTATAACCTGTAGCTGTTATTGGAAACTCTGATTCTTTTAATAAGTTTCCACGGTACATATTTGTAATAGGAATTTCTGCGGTTGGTATTAGATATAAATCATCTATTTTAGCATGATACATTTGTCCGTCTTTATCTGGTAATTGCCCTGTTGCAGTTGCAGAGTCCGGATTTACTAAATGAGGCACTTGTACTTCTGTATAACCAGCTTTTGTATTTTTATCTAAAAAATAATTGATTAATGCACGCTGAATTCTTGCTCCTTTTCCTTTATAAACAGGAAAACCAGCGCCAGCAATTTTATTTCCTAATTCAAAATCTATAATGTCGAATTTCTTTGCCAATTCCCAATGAGGAAGTGCGTTTTCTCCTAAGTCAGGTATCGTTCCTTCACTAAAAATGTTTTCATTATCTTCATCAGACTTTCCTGCTTTAACAGAAGAATGAGGAATATTTGGAATCGAGTATAATAAGGTTTGTAAAGCTTCCGAAAAATTATTTAAGCGCTCTCCAAGTTCTTTAGATTTTTCTTTTAACTGACTTGTTTTTTCTTTTAAAAGATTGGCTTTTTGTATTTCTCCAGATTTAAAAAAGCCACCAATTTCTTTGGACAGTTTATTAGATTCAGCCAAGGTATCATCTAACTCCACCTGAGTTTTTCTTCTGTCCTCATCTGCAGTTAGAACTTGCTCAACTATAATCTCAGCATTTACAAAATTACGTTTTGCTAATCCTTCTAAAACAGTTTCTTTGTTGTCTCTAATAAATTGTACTTGTAACATTTCTGTAGAATTTTGTAATTGCAAATATATAATTTGTGCGATGTATTTACCATGAAATTAGAAATAAAAAAAAGAAGGATAGTGGTACACTAAAAATACATTAAAAAGAACAATTATTTTTTAATGTTTCTAAAAGGATTTACTTTTCGTTTAAGGTACTTTTTCCTTTTTTAAGTGGTATTTCTTTAACAGTCCTGCAGGTAAAATACAACTTCGGGAAATGAAGTTGAATAAACTATAAATTATTTATTAGGTAATTTCTTGCAATTTGTTCGTCTTTTCTAATTTGAATAATTAAATTTTCAATCGAATTAAACTTTTTTTCATCACGCAAAAAATGAAGCAATTCTATGGTAAGGCTTTTGTTATATAAATTGGCATTAAAATCAAGAAAATGAACTTCAATGGTTTGGTAAGCGCCATCTAAAGTGGGTCTATTACCAATATTCATTATGCCAAAAATTACTTTTTTATCGATCGTACATTTTACAACATAAACCCCTGTTTTAGGAATCAATTTATAGGATTCTCTTATATCTAGATTTGCTGTTGGGTATCCAATTTTCCCACCTAATTGTTTGCCATTCACAACAATACCACTTAGCATAAAATTGTAGCCTAAGTAGTTGTTGGCTTTTTCTATATTACCTTCTGCTAGAGCGCGTCTTACTTTCGTGGAGCTAACAGAAACATTATCGATATCTTGAGCAGGAATTTCTTCAACAATAAAATCATATAAATAGCTGTACTCTGTTAATTGAATAATATTTCCTTCTCTGTTTTTGCCAAAATGATGGTCATAACCAATAATTAATTTTGAAATATTAAGTTGATTAACCAAAATATCTCGTACAAAATCTAAAGCGGTCATTCTCGAAAATTCTTTACTAAAAGGATGAATAATTAAGTAATCTAACCCTGTTTTTGCAAGAAGTTCAGTCCGCTCATCAATTGTATTAATCAATTCTAAAGAATTATCTTTTTGCAAAACCATTCTTGGATGTGGAAAAAAAGTAAGTAATACCGATTTTTTATTTGCTTTTTTAGCCTCTAAAACTAGTTTTTCAATAATTTGTTGATGCCCAAAATGCACACCGTCAAAAGTGCCAATAGTAACGAAGGTTTTTTCTGAGGTAGTAAAATTTGAAATATTTTGAATTGTGTTCAACTAAAAGTGGAATTAAAGAAATGCAAATGTACAATATCTAGCTGTTTATGTTAATACGTGGAAGACTCCTTTTTTCATTTTATTCTTGTTATAATTTCGCTTCTTTTTTATTGTAATCATAAAAAAGAAACCTATTTATTGAATTATTTAAAAAAAATTGTACTTTGCATCAAGCTAACAAACAATTCAAATTATGAGAAAAAAGATTTTATTTCTTGCATTTCTAGCTTTTAGTAGTGTTACAATGGTTGCCCAAACCACTGTTTCAGGTACAGTTAAAGATGCAAAAACAGGAGAATTAATTCCTGGGGCCAATATTAAAATTTCTAGAAAAGCTGTAGGAACAAATTCAGACTTTGACGGTAATTTTGTGTTAAAAGCTTCCGACAAACCGCCTTTTACGATAGAAGTATCTGTTGTAGGGTTTAATACAGCTAAATTAGAAATAACAGAAAACAATCAGAAAGTTGAGGTGAAATTGGTTGAAAACGAAACTTCTTTGGACGAAATTGTAGTTTCGGCTTCTAGAACTCCAGAACGTATTATGGAGTCTCCAGTAACTGTTGAAAGAATGGATGCTAGAGCTATTAAAAATACTTCTGCTCCATCATTTTATGATGGTTTAGAAAATCTTAAAGGTGTAGATGTCAATACTAATAGTTTAACCTTTAAGTCAGTGAATACAAGAGGTTTTGCAACGTTTGCAAACACTCGTTTTATGCAATTAGTAGATGGTATGGATAATTCTTCACCAGCACTTAATTTTGCGATAGGTAACTTATTAGGAATGTCTGAATTAGACGTAAATACCGTTGAATTACTGCCAGGTGCGTCATCCGCATTATATGGAGCAAATGCCTTTAATGGTATTATGTTTATGACAAGTAAAAGTCCTTTTGACGATCAAGGTATTAGTGTTGCTTTAAAAGGAGGAATAACGAGTCAAGAAGCTGGTGGAAACAATGAATTCACAGATTTTAATATTAGAATGGCGTATGCTTTTTCTGATAAACTGGCGGCAAAAGCTACACTATCTGTTCTAGAAGCTACAGATTGGGTTGCTACGGATTATAGAAATACCACTGCGGGAATTAGAGGAGCGGTATTAGCGCCTGGTGACAGAAATTCTGTAAATGACTTCAATGGTGTGAATGTTTATGGAGATGTTGTGGCTACAAATTTAGGGCCTGCTATTGGTAGGGTAAGTAGAACTGGTTATGATGAAAGAAATTTAATGGATTATGGAGTGAAAAGCGTAAAGTTTGGAGGGTCTCTAAATTACAGACCTTTTGGAGATGATCGTTTAGAACTTATCTGGAATTCTAAAGCAGGTACGGGAACCACTCAATATTTAGGTGGTCAAAAGTATAGTATTCAAAACTTTTTACTACAACAACATAAACTAGAGGTAAAAGGGAAAAACTTTTTTGTAAGAGGATATGTTACCAGTGAAGACGCTGGAGACTCTTACAACACCTTATTTGCTGCTATAAATGTAAATAGAGCTTGGAGTTCAGATACCAAATGGTTTACAGAATATGCTGGAGCTTACCTTGGTTCTGTTCCTGGGGTAACGGCATCTAGTCATGCTGCTGCACGAGCTTTTGCAGATAGAGATCGTTTAATTCCAGGTACTGATGGCTTTAAAGAAGCTTTAGACAAAGTTACCTCAGACCCTAATTTGTTAACAGGTTCAAAATTTAGAGATCAAACTAAATTATACCATTCAGATGTAAATTACAATCTTAAGGATGCAGTAGATTTCGCAGAAATTCAAGTAGGTGGTTCTTATAGAAGATATTCTTTAAATTCTTTTGGAAATATCTTTACAGATGCTGATGGACCCATAAATTATGACGAATATGGTGTGTATACACAAGCACAAAAAAAATTCTTAGAAGAAGATCGATTAAAAGTAACAGCATCTATTCGTTATGACAAGGCGCAAAATTTTGATGGTAATTTTTCTCCAAGAGTTTCTTTTGCATATGCAGCAGGAGAAGATAAAAATCAAAATTTTAGAGCTTCTTTTCAAACAGGTTTTAGAAATCCAACTACACAAGATCAGTATATTGGTTTAGATGTGGGTAACGCAATTTTAGTGGGATCTGCACCGGATAATTTAGATAAAAGTGTACAATATTTAGGAGCTGATGGTGTTATACAATCTTTAAGTATTAGAGATGCGTATGAGAACTCTTTCACTACAGAAAGTGGAGGTACGGTGGCAGCAGATATAGATTTAGTAAGTCCAGAAAAAGTAACTGCCTTTGAGGTAGGTTATAGAGGCTTGGTAAATCCAGGATCATCTAGAGTAACGGTAGATTTAAGTGTGTATTACAATAAATATGAAGACTTTATATCCAATAAAAACGTCCTTGTTCGTGGTACTGATAACGCTTTTAAAGTTGCTCAAGTTTATACAAATACAAAAGCAGATATCAGCTCTTACGGAGCTACATTAGGTTTAAACACGAAAGTTTTAAATGGTTTTGATTTGGGCGTAAATTATACGTATGCGAAATTTGATTTTGACCAAGCATCTGATCCAGGTTTTGAGGCTGGTTTTAATACACCAGAGCACAAACTAAAATTACAGTTTGGTAAACCAAATTTATTTAAAAACTTTGGCTTTAATTTTAATGCAAGGTGGCAAGATGAATTTTTATGGGAATCTACGTTTGTAGACGCAGTTATCGGTGAAAGAATCGTTTTAGATGCGCAAATTAATTATGCTGTTCCTTCTATAAAATCTATCTTTAAAATTGGAGGAGCAAATCTAACAGGACAAGAATATTTAAGTGCTCCTGGTATTGGTGCTATAGGTTCACAGTACTACGTATCTTGGACAATTAATAACTAAAAAGAACATATTATATGAAAAATTATAAATACATCGCATTGTTTCTTTTATCATTAGGCGTTATGTCTTGTGAAGAGAATACAGACTTTGATCCCATCGAAGCTCCAGTAATGCCAGTAGTACAATTAAACACTAATAATTTAGATTTCTCTAAATATATTGCTTTAGGTGCTTCTTTTACAGCAGGTTATACAGATGGAGCATTATTTACAAAAGCACAGGAAAATTCTTTTCCAAATATTTTAGCTTCTAAGTTTGGTGCAGACTTTAACCAGCCTTTAATGAAAGATAATATTGGTGGTTTTGTTTTTGGAGGTAATGTAATACAAGCCCCAAGACTTTACTTTAATGGTGCCGGCCCTGTTCGTTTAGAAGCACTACCTACTACAGGATTGGTAGATCGTGCAGAGGGTTCTTCGTTTAATAATTACGGCGTTCCAGGCGCAAAAAGTTTTCATTTAGTAGCACCTGGTTATGGAAATCCAGCAGGTATATTGGCAGGTTCAGCAAACCCTTATTATGCAAGAATGGCCTCAAGTGCCGGAGCTACAGTTTTAGGGGATGTTATGGCAGAAAGTCCAACATTTTTTACATTATCTGAAGTTGGTGGAAATGATGTTTTAGGATACGCTACTTCAGGAGGTTCTGGGGTAGATCAATCTCCTTCAGCAACAAATCCAACAGGAAATTTAGATCCAGCCACTTATGGCTCTAATGACATCACAAATCCGTTAGTTTTTGATCAAGTTTTTAAAAGTATGGTTACGACAATGACTTCTGGTGGTTCAAAAGGAGTAATTGCAACAGTACCAGATATTACGTTATTACCATATTTTACTACAGTTCCTTATAATCCAATTCCAATGGATGAAGCAACTGCAACTGCAGTAAATGGCGCTTATGCAGTTTATAATGCTGGAATTCAACAAGCATTTGGGGCACTAGTCGCTTTAAATGTAATCTCAGAAGATATGGCAAATGCAGAAGTTGCAAAAAGAACTATTAGCTTTGCTGTAGGTCAAAACCCTGTAGTAATTATAGATGAAAGTCTAACTGATTTAGGAGCATTAAATCCTGCTTTTAGCGCTTTACAACAACTAAGACAAACTACAGAAGAAGATTTACTAGTATTACCTGGTTCTGCATTTATTGGAACTTTAGCAGACCCGAGTAATCCATTATCTGTCAATGGAGTAGGAGTGGCCTTAGCAGACCAATGGGTGGTAACTTCTTCAGAATTAGCGAGTATTAGTACGGCAACCGCAGCTTACAATGCAACAATCACAGATGTGGCAAGCTCAAATGATAATGTAGCTCTTGTTGATCTAAATGCTATCTTAAGAGAAGCTTCTGGAGGTATTGTTTTTGACAACTATACCATAACTACTAGTTTAGTTACCGGAGGTTTGGTTAGTTTAGATGGGATTCACCTTACGGGAAGAGGATATGCATTAATGGCAAATAGAATTTTAGGAGCTATAGATGATAAATTTGGTTCTAACTTTAGAACAGCAACAAACGGTTTAGCGAAAGCAGACGATTATCCAACAAATTACAATCCTGCCCTAAGGTAGTATTATTAATTTTATATATTAAAAAAGGTTCTGCATGCAGAACCTTTTTTAATATATAAAATTACTAGGTGAACTAAGAAAGCATTTGTACAGCTCTTTTTACACCATTTACTAAAACATCTATTTCTTCTTTTGTATTGTAAAAAGAGAATGATGCTCTAATAGTTCCTGGAATTTTATAGAAGTCCATAATTGGTTGAGCACAATGATGCCCCGTTCTCACAGCAATACCTAATTTATCTAGGATAGACCCAATATCATAAGGATGAATTTCATTCACATTAAAAGAAATAACCGCTGTTTTTTCTTTTGTAGCTCCGTAAATTTTTAACCCTTTTATTTTTAGAAGTTCTTGTGTGCCGTATTCTAAAAGTTCGTTTTCATAAGATACAATATTATTGAATCCAATTGAATTCATATATTCTATAGCAGTACCAAAAGCAATTCCTCCACAAATATTTGGAGTTCCAGCCTCAAATTTATGAGGTAATCCTGCATAAGTAGTTTTTTTAAATGAAACCGTTTCTATCATTTCTCCACCACCTTGATAAGGAGGTAGTTTTTCTAACCATTCTTGTTTTCCGTATAACAATCCAACTCCAGTTGGCCCACATAATTTATGAGCAGAAGCTACGTAAAAATCTACATCTAAAGCCTGTACGTCTGGTTTAATGTGAGGTGTTGCTTGAGCTCCATCAATCAAAACAGCAGCATTTACCTTGTGCGCAGCATCAATAATTTCTTTTATTGGATTTAGAGTTCCTAATGCATTTGAAACGTGATTACAAAAAACTAATTTTGTATTTTCATTTAATAAATTATGATACAATTCCATTTCTAAAGAACCATCTTCATTCATTGGAATTACTTTAAGAATAGCACCTGTTTTTTCACATAACATTTGCCAAGGCACAATATTAGAATGATGTTCTAAAGCGGAAACGATAATTTCATCATCTTTATTTATAAGTGAAGCAAAGCCAGCCGCAACGATATTAATGCTGTGCGTTGTTCCTGAGGTTAAAATGATCTCATACGCTTCTTTTGCATTAAAATGATTCTGAATTTTAATACGTGCTTGTTCATATTTATCTGTAGCAATTTGACTTAATGTGTGGACACCTCTATGGATATTTGCATTGTAACTAATATAATAATCAACAATGGTATCAATAACTATTTGCGGAGTTTGTGAAGTGGCAGCATTATCAAAATAGACCAAAGGCTTGCCATGAACAGTTTCTTTTAAAATAGGAAAGTCTTCACGAATTTTATCAACATTTATCATACGAAGTCAATTTATAATACAAATATAAAGGTTGGTTTTGTAAAGTGGTAAAATTCTCAATATCATTTTCTTATTTTTACATAACTAAAATCTAGTCTTTATGAAATATTTAAAACGAATTGTTCTTTTATTACTTGTTGCTGTTTTAATTACAATAATTTATAATTATTCAAAGTTGAACATTTTGGCAGGTTATTCGGCAAAAAATACATCCTCATCAGTATTTGTTGCTAAAAGAACTTTAGTATTTACAGATACAACAGACAACAATTTTTCACCTGTTAGTTTGGCTTCAGATGAAGTTAATCTAAAAACTAAATCAGCAACATCATCTGTTTTTGGATTATTGACGCGAAAAGCAATAATCAGAAAAGGTTTAGGTAGTGTTTTAACTTTAGAGGAAGATGATGAAACAGCAGCATATTATTCACCTAAAAGATTACCACCAGATAACAAAACTCCTTTTCCTTATGGAAGCGGTAAACAAAATAATTTATTTTTCAAAAAAATTGATTATTACAAACTAAATAAATCTGTAAGCTCAATTTTCACAAAAGAATATAAATCAAGAGCTGTTGTTGTAATTTATAAAGACCAAATTATAGCTGAAAAATATGCTGATGGTTTTAATAAAGATTCAAAATTTTTAGGATGGTCTATGACTAAAAGTATTTTGAGCACTGTTTTTGGGGTGATGCAGCATCAAGGAAAAATAAATGTATTAGAAAAAGCGCCAATAGCGTCTTGGCAAAATGATGCCCGAAAAAACATTACTATCAATAATTTATTACAAATGAATTCTGGTTTAGAATGGGATGAAAATTATGATGAGATTTCAGACGCAACTAAAATGTTGTTTTTAGACAGAGATATGACTAAGATGCAGGAAAACAAACCATTGGTTGGTAAGCCAAATAAATCTTGGAATTATTCTTCCGGAACAACAAATTTATTATCTGGAATTTTAAGAAATTATTTTCACACTCATCAAGAGTATTTAGATTTTTGGTATATAGATTTTATTGATAAAATAGGAATGAGTTCTATGCTTTTAGAAGCTGATTTAAGCGGAAATTACGTAGGTTCATCTTACTCTTGGGCAACTGCAAGAGATTGGGGTAAATTTGGCCTTTTATACCTTAAAAATGGAAATTGGAATGGAGAAGAGCTATTTACTAAAGATTGGGTAGATTATGTAACTACGCCTACAAACACTTCCGGAGGGATCTACGGAGCTCAATTTTGGTTAAATAGCGGTGGGGGTTTTAAAGATGTGCCGAATAACATGTATTATGCAGATGGTTATCAAGGACAACGAGTATATGTTTTACCTGATCAAGAGTTGGTAATTGTACGTTTTGGACTCAAAAATTTTGATGAAAATGAATTTTTGAAAGGTATAATAGAAAGTATTAAATAGATCTGTATTTACTTAGTTTCGTTCAGTTATTTTGATATTGAACGTTTCAAGATTTTTGGGAAATAGGTAGCTTCAATTTTTCAGAAAATGAAGTCTAGAGAGTTATAAAATTCTAACCTCTAATTTAGAATCGTCAAAGCATTTAATTATTTGACAAAAAAAACCACGCAATTTGCGTGGTTTAAATTTTATATTATTACAGATGCTATAAATCAAAACCAATATCAACCCCTAATTTATCAGCGATAATTTTAGTAATTCGTTGTTTAACTTCTGGTATTTTAACACTCTCTAAAACGGTATTTGCAAATGCAAACATAAGTAGTGCTTTTCCTTCTTTTTCTGGAATTCCTCGTTGTTGCATATAAAATAATGCATCATCATCTAACTGCCCAATAGTACAGCCATGAGAACACTTTACATCATCAGCAAAAATTTCTAGTTGAGGTTTAGCATTAATTGTTGCTTTATCACTCAATAAAATATTGTTATTTTGTTGATAAGCATTTGTTTTCTGAGCTTCTTTTTCAACAATTACTTTACCGTTAAAAACAGCCGTAGATCGATCATCATAAATTCCTTTATAATCTTGATGAGATTCACAATTTGGTGTAATATGATGCACTAAAGTGTGATGATCTATATGTTGTTTCCCTTCACTAATTGTAATTCCTTTTAAAATAGAATCTATATATTCTCCTTTTTGAAAGAAGTTTAGGTTGTTTCTGGTAATATTTCCTCCAAAAGAAAAAGTATGCACAGAAACTACACTATTAGACTGTTGTTCAACATAAGAGTTATCAACTAAAGAAGCTTTAATATCATCATTCTGAATCTTGTAATAATCTACAAAAGCTCTTTTGTCAGCAAAAATCTCTGTAACGGCGTTTGTTAAAACAGGATTGCTTGTTAAGCTCTGATGACGTTCTATAATTTGAACGTGAGAATTCTCGCCAACAACAATTAAATTTCTTGGTTGCAACATTGTTGCGGAGTCAGAACCTGTTGTAAAATTAATGATTTGAATTGGCTTTTCTACTTCAATATTTCTAGGGATATTTATGTATGCCCCTTCTGTTGCAAATGCCGTATTTAACGATGTTAAATTGTCTTGTTTTGCTATTTTGTTAAAATAATTATCTATTACAGCTTTGTATTTAGGCTTGCTTAATGCACCAGACATTAGACAAACATCAATGTTTTCGTGAGTAGTTTCGGATAAAAAAGAACTGTATTTACCATCGATAAAAACAACATTGTAGGTGTCTATATCGTGAATAAAATATTTTTTTACATCTGCTAATTCTACAGCAACACCTCTGTTAGGAAACAAACTGTAATCTTCTTTTAAAACTGAGTTTAGAGAAGTGTATTTCCAAGCTTCTAATTTCTTGGTAGGAAATCCTAAATTTTCGAAACTTTTTAATGCTTTAGAGCGAATTTCATGTACATCAGAATTTGTATCTACACGATTTTCAAAAGCTACATATGATGATAATAATTTATCTTTTAATTCCATTTTTCTGCTAGTTTGAAAGTTGAAAGTTGATAAGCTACAAAAGTTGATTTCTCGACTTTTAATACTTTAGAAACTTTTAAACCAATTCTTGTTTAATCCAATCATATCCTTTTGCTTCAAGTTCTAGAGCTAAGGAAGCATCTCCACTTTTTACAATTTTTCCGTCGTATAATACGTGTACAAAATCGGGTACGATATAATCTAATAAACGCTGGTAATGTGTAATAACAATTACTGCATTGTCTTTAGATTTTAGTTTATTTACTCCGCTTGCCACAATACGCAAAGCATCAATATCTAAACCAGAATCTGTTTCATCAAGAATAGCTAGTTTTGGCTCTAACATTGCCATTTGAAATATTTCGTTACGTTTCTTTTCACCTCCAGAAAAACCTTCGTTTAAAGAACGAGATAAAAACTTACGGTCTATTTCTAATAACTCAGATTTCTCACGAATCATTTTTAAC
Organism: Polaribacter sp.; assembly: GCA_029252865.1. Classification (GTDB taxonomy): domain Bacteria; phylum Bacteroidota; class Bacteroidia; order Flavobacteriales; family Flavobacteriaceae; genus Polaribacter. Next base: position 5,029 of record JAQXAP010000102.1, on the reverse strand, counting down.
ATGTCTTTTGCAGGCATGTCTTCTAAACCTTTAGCTTTACGAGTTTGGTTAATTGCGGTTTTAATAAAATTGGTAACAGAAACTCCAGGGATTTCCACAGGATATTGGAAAGACAAAAATATACCTTCGTGTGCTCTTTCTTCTGGAGATAGTTCACTAATATCTTGTCCGTTTAATTCAATAGACCCAGCAGTAACTTCATAATCATCTTTACCAGCAATTATATTAGCTAAAGTACTTTTACCGGCACCATTAGGTCCCATAATGGCATGTACTTCGCCAGATTTTACTTCTAAACCTAAACCATTTAAGATAGATTTATCATCTATACTTGCTTGTAAATTTTCTATTTTTAACATTCTCTTTGTACTATTCGCTTTTAACTTTTGGCTAGAAGCATTATTTAAAAATTGATATCTTTAATTGTTGGTAATTGATTATCCAACACTTCCTTCTAAACTGATTTCTAGTAATTTTTGAGCTTCTACAGCAAATTCCATAGGTAGTTTATTTAAAACTTCTTTACTAAAGCCATTTACAATTAGAGCGATTGCTTTTTCAGTATCAATACCTCGTTGATTGCAATAAAACAATTGGTCTTCACCGATTTTACTTGTGGTTGCTTCGTGTTCTATTTGTGCTGATTTATTTTTTACTTCTAAATAAGGAAACGTGTGAGCACCACAAGCGTTGCCCATCAATAACGAATCACACTGAGAAAAGTTACGTGCGTTTTCTGCTCGAGAACTCACCTGAACTAATCCTCTGTAACTATTTTGAGATTGACCCGCAGAAATTCCTTTAGAAATAATGGTAGACTTTGTATTATTACCCAGGTGAATCATTTTTGTACCTGTATCGGCTTGTTGATAATTATTAGTCACTGCAATTGAGTAGAATTCACCAACAGAGTTATCTCCTTTTAGTACACAGGAAGGGTATTTCCAAGTTACAGCAGAACCTGTTTCAACTTGAGTCCAAGAAATTTTTGCATTTTTTTCGCAAAGACCTCTTTTAGTTACAAAATTGTACACACCACCTTTTCCTTCTTTATTACCAGGATACCAGTTTTGCACGGTAGAATATTTAATTTCTGCATCATCTAAAGCAATCAATTCTACAACTGCTGCGTGCAATTGATTTTCATCTCTACTTGGTGCAGTGCACCCTTCTAAATAAGAAACATAACTCCCTGCATCTGCAACAACTAAGGTTCTTTCAAATTGGCCTGTTCCTCCTTCGTTTATTCTGAAATACGTAGACAATTCCATAGGACATTTAACTCCTTTTGGAATGTAGCAAAAAGATCCATCAGAAAAAACGGCAGAATTTAGTGCTGCGTAAAAGTTATCTGTTGTTGGTACAACAGTTCCTAAATGTTTTCTAACTAATTCTGGGTGTTCTTGGATTGCTTCTGAAATTGGCATAAAAATAATACCCTTTTCCCCTAATGTTTTCTTGAAAGTGGTTGCTACAGAAACAGAGTCCATAACAATATCTACAGCTACATTGGCTAATTTTTTTTGCTCATCTAAAGAAATCCCTAAACGCTTAAACGTGTCTAATAATTCTGGATCAACTTCATCTAAAGAATTTAATTTTGGTTTTTCTTTTGGAGCAGAATAGTAAGCGATATCTTGGAATTTTGGTTTTTCGTAATGAACATTCGCCCATTCTGGTTCTTCCATTTTTTCCCAAACCTTAAAAGCTTCAATACGCCAATTAGTCATCCATTCCGGTTCGTTTTTCTTTTTAGAAATAGCACGAACAACCTCTTCATTTAATCCTTTGGCAAAGGTTTCACTTTCTATGTCTGTGTAAAAACCGTATTTATATTCTTGGGTTTTTAACTCTTGCTCTAAATCGTCTTCAGTATATTTTGACATATTTTATTCAATTTTTAAAGTGAGAAAGATTCTCCACATCCACAAGTTCTGTTTGCGTTTGGATTATTAAATACAAATCCTTTTCCGTTTAAACCACCTGAGTATTCTAAGACAGTTCCCACCAAGTATAAAAAACTTTGTTTGTCGACAACAATTTTGATACCATTTTCTTCAAAAACCTTGTCTTTTTCTTCCGTTTTGTCATCAAATGTTAAATCGTATGACAAACCTGAACAACCGCCACTTTTCACACCAACTCTTACATAATCTTTTGCAGCATCAAAACCATCATCCAACATGAGTTGAATCACTTTTTTTTTGGCTATGTCTGAAACTTTTATCATAATTTGAAATAGATTAGGTCTAAAATAGATTGCAAATATACAATATAAGTCGAATTAAACTTATTTACTTTCATTATCAAACTAAATATTACAATTAGTTTTATTGATTGAATGAACTAGGTAAATACAAGAATTTAAAAGGTTTTAGTGCTTTTTCCAAACGTACTTGACATCTGTAGTTTTTTTCGTGAAGCGAGTGTTGTTTAATTTGAGAGCTCTAACTCCAGCACTTTTTGTAGTATTTTATCTTGCTGATGAATCATTCTATAATAACCATCATTACCAAAAAGTGTGTTTGCAATGGATGCTTTTAAATATTTATTTAAATCTTGTTTGGTCTTTAAAGAGGGTTTTGTCCTGTCTTCAATATTTGTTAAATAGCTATTAAAAACAGCACCATCTTTATCAAAATCTGAAATAAAGCTATTTATAGTCCATTTTTCTAAAGATTTTCTGTTATTGTCTACATAATCAAAAGCAAAATTATTAATGGTGTTGAAATAAAAAGTAGAGATATAAGATGTTGTATCTATGGCAACAAAAATATCTGGAATAATACCACCACCACCATATACTGCTTTTCCTTTAGGCGTTGTAAATTTTAAAGAATCGATTACTTTTATGCTATCTTTATTTAACAATTCTCCATTAGAAATTCTTTGTTGATAGTCTTTATAATAATTTTCATGTCCGTTTTTAGCGTACGGTTTTTGAATTGAGCGCCCTGTGGGTGTATAGTAACGAGCAGTGGTTAAACGTACAGCAGAACCGTCGCCTAAATCCATTTCTATTTGCACCAATCCTTTACCAAAAGAACGACGACCAATAATGGTTCCTTTATCATTGTCTTGAAGAGCACCAGCAACAATCTCTGAAGCAGATGCAGAATTTTCATCAATTAAAACATATAACCCCCCATTTTCGAAACTGCCCTTAGAAGTTGCAAAAGACTTTTGAATGGTGTTTTTATTATTTTTTGTAAAAACAATTAATTTATCATTCTCTAAAAATTCATCAACAATCTGATTTGCAATATCTATAAACCCTCCACCATTTCCGCGCAAATCTAGCACCAAATCTGTCATTCCATTGTCAATTAAAGTATTTAATGCAGGTTTAAATTCTTTGTAAGTATTTCGAGCAAAACGATCTAGTTTAATATAACCAACACTATCATTAATCATATAGGCAAGATCAACACTTTTAATGTTTACTTTTCCACGAGTAACATCCACTTTAAAAAGAGAATCGTTACTTTTTCTGTAAATTTGTAGTGCAACTATAGTATTAGGTTCTCCTTTTAAATAATCAGGCACTCTGCTACTAAAAATGTTTTTCCCAAACAAAGTATCTTTATTCGCTATTAAAATTCTGTCTCCAGCTTTAATTCCTGCTTTGATACTCGGGCCACCTTTAATGGGCTGAATAACCGTTATTGAGTCATTTATCATTCTAAACTGAACACCGATTCCTACAAAATTACCTTGCATACTCTCTTTAACAGCTTGTAAATTTTCTTTCGGAATATAAACAGAATGTGGGTCTAACTTGCCTAACATTTGTGTAATAGCGCCATCTAAAAGACTTTCTGTATTTATTGTGTCTACATAATCGTTTTCAATAAAATTAATAAGTCTCTTTATCTTTATTTCTTGTGAAGAATTTTTATTTAAAGTCAACATATCAGAAAGATTTCCATTTAAAGAAACACCAATGATAATACCAAAAACAACGGCTAAAGAGAAATATATAGGAAGATTGTTATTATATTTCATAAGGTAAATGCATAATTTTTACACCAGCTTTTTCTAAAAAATCGATTCCAGAGATGTCTTTGTACTTGTTGGCAAAAACAACTCGATTTATACCTGCTTGATAAATTAATTTACTGCATTGTATACATGGAGATAATGTTATGTATAGTGTTGCTCCGTTTGTAGATTGGGTAGAAGCCGCAACTTTTAAGATTGCATTGGCTTCTGCGTGTAAAACTTCCCATTTTGTAATTCCATCTTTGTCTTCACAACAATTATCAAATCCGGTTGGTGTTCCGTTAAAGCCATCAGAAATAATCATTCTGTCTTTTACAATTAAAGCACCTACTTGTTTGCGTTTACAATGAGAAAGTTTTCCCCATTCGTAGGCCATTTTTAAATAAGCTCTATCGTATTTTAATTGTTTCTTATCTGTCATCAGAACGAAAGTAAAAATATTTAGAGAAATAAGATGTTAATTCTAGAACAAAATTTAAATCGTTACCAACAACTTTGAGATTTTTTTTAGATTAAAGAATTTTGAGCATTACTTGCGAGTAATTAAAAGTTAAAATGCGGAAATAATTTTTTCACCAAAAAACTCTATCGAGCATCATTTGAAGGGAAAAACCAATAACAATAGATGAACAAACTAAAATCCAATCTCTTCTGGTAACCCTAAAAAAGTTTTGAAGTAAAGTGCCAATAATTAAAATTCCAATAACAATAATTATTTGAGCAGCTTCTATTCCGAGAGCAAATTCTGATAAAATTAATAATTTATTATCATCCCCAGAAACCAATCTTGTTATATAATTAGAGAAGCCTAATCCGTGAATTAGTCCAAAAACTAAAGCAAAAATTAAATTGGTATTTTGTTTTCCTGTTGATGACTTTTTCGCAGTAAAAATATTTACAACCCCAGTGACAAATATTGTAAAAGGGATTAAGAATTCAACGATTTCTATATTTTTTTTATTCATTTCGAACAGTAAACCATACGCAGATAAAAATAGCGTTAATGTATGGCCAATTGTAAATAAAG
>JAQXAP010000098.1 GCA_029252865.1 Polaribacter sp. | reverse complement strand
TGAAATTCATCAAGGTTTTTTGTTTCAGTCGGGGTGGCAGGATTCGAACCTGCGACCTCCTCGTCCCAAACGAGGCGCGATGACCGGGCTACGCTACACCCCGAAAATGATATCTCATTCAAGGTTTGCAAATATACAGTCTTTTTGTAAAAAAGCAATTAAATTAGTTGTTATTATTAAACTAAAACTCTAATTAGTGGAGTTGTATTTTCGTTGTTAAAACTTATAAACATTCACCACTAGAATTCACAAAAAACTTTATTTTTACGTTTTTAAAAATGGATAGTCAATATTATGTCAGATACAATAGAAAAAATTAGGTGTTTAATCATAGGTTCTGGTCCTGCCGGATATACAGCTGCTATTTATGCGGCCAGAGCAGACATGAAGCCTGTGATGTATACAGGTATGCAAATGGGGGGGCAGTTAACAACAACAACTGAGGTTGATAATTTTCCTGGTTATGCAGAAGGTACAGATGGAACTGCAATGATGGAAGATCTAAAAAATCAAGCTGAACGTTTTGGGACAGAAGTTCGTTTTGGTTTGGTTACAAAAGTTGATTTGAGTAAAGAGGTTGGTGGAATTCATAGAGTTATAGTTGACGAGTCTAAAGAAATAGAGGCTGAAACAATAATTATTTCTACAGGAGCCACTGCAAAATATTTAGGTATAGAAAGTGAACAACGCTTGATTGGCGGTGGTGTTTCTGCTTGTGCAACTTGTGATGGGTTTTTCTATAAAGGACAGGATGTAGTGGTTGTTGGAGCGGGAGATACTGCGGCCGAAGAAGCTACTTACTTGGCTAATATTTGTAGTAAAGTTACAATATTGGTTCGTAAAGATTTTATGAGAGCTTCTAAAGCGATGCAACACAGAGTTAATAAAACTCAAAATATTGAAGTTTTATATAATACAGAAATTGATGAAGTTTTAGGTTCTAACGTGGTAGAAGGTGTTAGAACTATCAATAATAAAACACAAGAAACAGCAGAGCTTTCTGTTACAGGTGTTTTTATAGCTATTGGACATAAACCAAATTCAGACTTATTTAAAGGAGTATTGAATATGGATGAAACCGGATACTTAATAACCGAAGGAAAATCGACTAAAACAAATTTACCAGGAGTTTTTGCTGCAGGAGATATTCAAGATAAAGAATATAGACAGGCAGTAACGGCAGCAGGTACAGGTTGCATGGCAGCTTTAGATGCAGAACGCTATTTAGGGGCTTTACAATAGTAAATGAATTACTTGTAAATCAAATAAAAAGAGATCACTTTTAAGAAAATCTCTTTTTATTTGTTTTACAGAAAAATACGTTTAAACTTCTACAGAAGCCTTCATCGATTTTCTATAGGTAAAAGAATTAAAAATATTTCTTTTACCAAAATTATTCATCGATTTTGCGTTTATAAATTTCCCGAAAAGGATTTTGCTAACGCCAAAGTATTCATATTTATTTCCATCCGTAAAAGTAACTTCTAATAACATACTTTTATGATGCCAATCCGCAACTTGAAATTCTGTTAAAGTTTTTTTGTATGCCTCTAAATTAGCTTCTTTAGTTTCTGGAGCAATACTCACTAAAAAATGATATCCATCAATAATTTGGGTACTCATTATGTCTGCTTCATCCTTTTCTTCTTGATTTTGAAACTTATCAGGATGCCATTTTTTAACCAAACCTCTGTAAGTTTTTTTTAGGTCTTTTAAATTAATAGGACCCTCTATTTCAAAAAGTTTTTTATATTGTTTTATACGCTTCATTGTAAGCTAAATTTTTTAAATGCGTGCAAAACTACTGATATTAAATGAATTGTGTTGCTAAAAACATGAAAATTATAAATTCAACTATTTCTTCTAATTTGCAACTAATTTTGTATTTAGTTATCTAGGTTTTAATAAATCTCTCGAAAAAATATTAGTTTTAGAAACAATTTTACTGAATATTGTCAGTTGAGCTTGAAAAAAAATATATTCAACAAGCCCAATTTGACATCAAGAGATTTTTAGAAGCAATATTTATTTTCTGCTTTTACTTTTTCGGCTATTTCGTTGCGTAAATCGACAATATCGGGATAGTTTACATATTTTGTAAAACGCTTTAAACCCATTAACATCATTCGTTGCTCATCTCCTTCAGCAAAAGAAATGATACTTTCCTTACCTTTCTTTTCGATGATTTCTACGGCATGATATAAGTATAATTTAGACATGGCAATTTGTACAGATTGAGAATCTTCACCAAAACGTTTTGCGTTTTTTTCAGTTCTTAAAATTGCAGATTCTGCCATGTAGATTTCAATTAAGATATCAGACGCAGCAATTAAGAGCTGTTGATGATTTTCAATATCTGGCCCATATTTTTGAAGCGCCGCACCTGCAACCATTAAAAATGTTTTCTTTAATTTAGCAATCATTGATTTTTCTTCAGAAAACAGTGCTGAAAAATCTGGGGTATCAAAAGAAGGTATTCCCATCAAGCTATTTGCTACTTTTGTTGCCGGTCCTAATAAATCTACATGTCCTTTCATTGCCTTTTTGATTAACATACCAACAGAAAGCATTCTATTAATCTCATTAGTCCCCTCGTAAATACGTGCGATTCTAGCATCTCTCCAAGCAGCTTCCATTGGAGTTTCTTCAGAGAATCCCATTCCACCAAAAATTTGAATTCCTTCATCTGCACAATTTTGCACATCTTCAGAAACGGCAACTTTAAGGATAGAGCACTCAATAGCGTATTCTTCTACACCTTTTAACTCTGCCTCTTGGTGTGTGTTTCCTGCTGCAACTCTTAAAGCAATTCTGTCCTCAATATCTTTTGAAGCTCTATAAGTGGCAGATTCACCAACATAAGCATTGGTTGTCATTTCTGCTAGTTTAATTTTGATAGCTCCAAAGTCTGAAATAGGAGTTTTAAATTGTTTGCGTTCGTTTGCATAATTTACAGCATAAGAAATAACTCTACGTTGAGAGTCTAAGCATGCCCCTGCTAACTTTATGCGTCCAACATTTAGAGCATTCATGGCAATTTTAAAACCTTCTCCACGACTAGCGAGCATGTTGTCTGCAGATACGACAGTATCATTAAAAAAGACTTGTCTTGTAGACGAAGCTCTAATGCCTAATTTATGTTCTTCTTCACCTAAAGTAATTCCATTTGGATTTTTTTCATCGTACTCAACAATAAATCCAGTAATATTTTTATCATTTTCTATGCGAGCAAAAACAATCATTAATCGGCAAAAACCTGCGTTTGAAATCCACATTTTTTGACCGTTAATTTTATATGATTTTCCGTCTTCAGAGAGAGTTGCAGTTGTTTTTCCTGAATTTGCATCAGAGCCTGCGCCAGGTTCTGTTAAACAATAGGCGCCAAACCACTCACCTGAGGCTAACTTAGGAACATATTTTTGTTTTTGTTCTTCTGTTCCATACAACGTTATAGGCATTGTGCCGATGCCTGTATGTGCTCCAAAAGCAGTACTAAAAGAACCTGTTCCACTTGAAATATAATCACATGTTAAAAGTGTAGAAACAAATCCCATTCCTAACCCTCCATAAGCCTCAGGAACAGCAACTCCTAAGAAACCTAATTCTCCTGCTTTGCGCATAACTTCTTCGGTAAGTGCATAGTCTTTTGATTCAAAACGGTTTTTGTGAGGAATGATTTCTCTATCATTAAACTCCATCACTGCCTCTTTCATCATTTGTTGTTCTTCAGAAAAATCTTCTGGGGTAAAAATGTCTTCACAATTCGTTTCTTTTACAAGAAATTGTCCTCCTCTTAATAAATCTGCCATTTTTTTGTTTTTTTAATTTTGTTATTAATTTAAGAATTCGAACACACCTGCAGCACCTTGCCCTGTGCCAACGCACATTGTTACCATTCCATATTTATTTTTCATTGTTCGTTTGCGCATTTCATCAAATAATTGCACGGATAATTTTGCGCCTGTACAACCTAAAGGATGACCTAATGAAATCGCTCCTCCGTTTACATTTACAATTTCTTGATTTAAGTCTAATTCACGCATTACAGCTAAAGATTGAGATGCAAAAGCTTCATTTAATTCAATTAAATCGATATCATTTTGTTGCAACCCTGCTTGTTTTAAAACCTTTGGTATTGCCGCGACAGGACCAATTCCCATTATTCTTGGCTCTACGCCAGCTGCAGCATAATTTACGACTCTTGCAATTGGTTCTATATTTAATTCTTTCACCATTTCTTCACTCATCACCATTACAAAAGCAGCACCATCACTCATTTGAGATGAATTACCAGCTGTAACACTTCCTCCGTCAGCAAATACTGCACGTAGTTTATTTAGAACTTCAATTGATGTGCCTTTTCTAGGACCTTCGTCTTTAGTTACGGTATATTTTTTTGTTGCTTTCCTTCCATCTTTATCGAGATAGGTTTGTTCCACTTCAATAGGAACTATTTGATCTTGAAAACGGTTTTCTGCTTGTGCTTTTAAGGCTTTTGTGTGCGAATTAAAAGCAAATTCATCTTGGTCTTTTCTAGAAATATTAAATTGATTTGCTACGGCTTCTGCAGTATTTCCCATTCCCCAATAATAATTAGCATGGCCATCTTTAATCGTATCATAATTCAATTCCGGTTTAAAACCAGTCATGGGCACAGAGCTCATGCTTTCTGCTCCTCCAGCAATAATACAATTTGCCATTCCTGCTTGAATTTTAGCTGCAGCCATGGCAATTGTTTCTAATCCTGAAGAACAGAAACGATTTACTGTAACCCCAGGAACATCCACAGAATTTAATCCTATTAAAGAAATAAAACGTGCCATGTTTAGTCCTTGAGAACCTTCTGGCATTGCGTTACCTACAATTACATCATCGATTCGCTTTACGTCTAGGTTGGGGATTTTTTTCATCATGTGTTGAATGGTTTCTGCACCCAACTCGTCTGCACGTTTAAATCGAAAAACACCTTTTGGAGCTTTCGCAACTGCTGTCCTGTATGCTTTTACTATATATGCTTGTTTGCTCATAATTTTAATTTCTTAAAGGTTTACCCGTTTTTAACATGTGTTGAATTCTTTCTAATGTCTTCCGCTCCGTACAAAGGGATAAAAACGCTTCTCTTTCAATGTCTAGTAGATATTGTTCTGTGACCAATGTTGGTTCAGATAAATCTCCACCAGCCATTACATAAGCTAATTTATTCGCGATTTTCATATCGTGATCACTAATGTATTTAGAGTCTTTCATAGAATCTGTTCCTACCAAAAACATACCCAAGGCTTGTTTTCCTAAAATTTTAACATCATTGCGTTTTGCAGGCTGTGTGTAACCACTTTCTGCCATTAATTTAGCATGTGCTTTTGCTGTTGCTATTTGTCTGTCTTTATTAACAACAACAATATCTTTTCCTTTTTGAAGTAAACCTAAATCGAATGCTTCATATGCAGAGGTAGATACTTTAGCCATACCAATGGTCAAGAAATTTTCTTGTAAAATGTTTAACTCAACATCTCCTTTTCTAAAAGAATCTGACGCTCTTAACGCCATTTCTTTAGAACCACCACCACCAGGAATTACACCAACTCCAAATTCTACCAACCCCATGTAAGTTTCTGCAGCAGCAACTACTTTATCTGCGTGTAAAGAAATTTCACAACCACCGCCTAAAGCCATTCCATGAGGTGCAGAAATAGTTGGTATTGATGAGTAACGCATGCGCATCATTGTATCTTGAAAATATTTAATAGCATAATTTAACTCATCGTATTCTTGCTCTACAGCCATCATAAAAATCATACCAATATTTGCGCCAACAGAGAAGTTCGCTCCTTGATTACCAACAACCAAACCTTGAAAGTCTTTTTGGGCTAAATCGATGGCTTTGTTAATACCTGCCAAAACATCTCCACCAATTGTATTCATTTTTGATTGGAATTCTAAATTTAAAATTCCATCTCCGATATCTTCAATTACAACGCCAGAATTTTTCCAAACTTCGTTTGATTTTCTTATGTTATTTAGAATGATAAAAGATTCTTGACCAGGTTTTTTGGTTTGAGTTTTAGTAAGAATATCATAAAAATGAGTTGCTCCTTCTTTTACAGAATAAAAAGAAGTTATACCAGCATCTAACATTTCTGTTACCCAAGTTGCAGGTTCTTTTCCTTCAGCTTTCATTAATTCTATTCCTTTTTCTATACCAACAGCATCCCAGATTTCGAAAGGTCCATTTTCCCAGCCAAAACCAGCTTTCATAGCATCATCTATCTTATAAAGTTCGTCAGAAATTTCTGGAATTCTATTTTGAACATACGCAAACATTGCTGCAAAGTTTTTTCTGTAGAATTCGCCCGCCTTGTCTTTTCCACCAACTAACACCTTAAATCTGTCTATTGGTTTATCTATCGTTTTTGTCAGTTCTAAAGTTGCAAATTTTGCACGTTTTTTAGAACGATATTCTAGTGTGTCTAAATCTAATGTTAGAATTTCTTTTTTACCCTCAGCAGATATGGTTTTTTTATAAAATCCTTGTTTAGATTTACTTCCTAGCCATTTGTTTTCCATCATTTTATTGATGAAATCGGGGAGTTTGAAAAGCTCGTGAGCTTCATCATTTGGACAGTTTTCATAGATGCCGTTTGCAACGTGCACCAAAGTGTCTAATCCAACGACATCTACAGTTCTAAAAGTTGCAGATTTTGGACGACCAATAACTGGGCCTGTCAATTTATCAACCTCTTCAACAGTTAGACCTAATTCTTTAACTTGATGGAAAAGAGATTGAATTCCGAAAATTCCAATTCTGTTTCCTATAAATGCAGGAGTGTCTTTTGCTAAAACTGAAGTTTTACCTAAGAATTTTTCGCCATACATCATTAGGAAGTCTGTAACTTCTTTTTTACAATCTGGACCTGGCACAACCTCAAAAAGTTTTAAATATCTTGGTGGATTGAAAAAGTGCGTAACCGCAAAATGCTTTTGAAAATCTGCACTTCTTCCTTCGTTCATAAACTTAATGGGAATACCAGAGGTGTTAGAAGAAATAATAGTTCCTGGAGTTCTGTGTTTTTCTAGTTTTTCAAAAACGATTTTTTTAATATCTAGTCTTTCTACAACAACTTCCATAATCCAATCTACATCTGCAACCTTTGCAATATCATCCTCTAAATTACCCGTGGTAATTCTGTTTGCGAATTTTTGATTGTAAATAGGAGAGGGTTTGGATTTAAGCGAAGCTTTTAGTGCATCGTTTACGGTACGATTTCTTACAACTTTGTCTTCTAGCGTTAAACCTTTCGCTTTTTCTTTATCGTTTAATTCTCTTGGTACAATGTCCAGTAATAGAACTTCAACACCGATGTTTGCAAAATGACAAGCAATTCCGCTTCCCATAATACCAGAACCAACTATTGCTACTTTTTTAATTCTTCTAGTCATTAGTCTTTTTTATTTTTTACTTCTTTATTGTTGATGTTTTTATAAATTTCTCTTTCTGTAATCAGTTTATTCACTGTTGCTGTTACTTTAAAGAAACCCTCTAAATCTTTTTCAGAAACGTTTTTTCTTACAGTTTCGTTAAATAGTATAACATGACCTTTAGAGATTTTACGCATCTCTTTGCCGTACTCAGTTAGTTTTATAATGACGCTTCTGCCATCATCAGGGTTTTTTTCTCTGCAAATAGCACCCTTATCTTCCATTGTTTTTAATATTCTAGAAAGACTTGTGGGTTCCATTCCCATTGAAGGACCTAAAGCTGTAGAAGCGGTTCCTTTTTGTTTATCAATATTTAATAAAACAAAAGCAGTAGCCATTGTACTATCGTGCTTTGCAGCCCTTTCATTATAAACTTTAGCAACAGCTTGCCATGTTGCTCTGAGTTCATGGTCTATTGATTTTAATTTTTTCATCTTGTCAAATATATAATAATTTATTATGCACGCATAGTAAATTCTAAAAAAGTTATGCATGCATAATAAATTTTAACATAATTTAAAGTGTAACGTTTTTGCTAGTCTTGATACTAATACATAGAAAATATGTAGTTTTGTCTGCAATTCTATTTGAAAAAAAATCAACTTTTATCAATGAAAAATTTACTAGAAATAAACAATATTGTAAAAAATTATGGGGACTTTAGAGCATTAAATGATGTTTCTATACACATACCTAAAGGTTGTGTTTATGGTTTGTTAGGGCCGAATGGAGCTGGAAAAACATCTTTAATTAGAATTATCAACCAAATTACAATGCCGGATAGTGGCGCTGTTATTCTAGATGGAGAGACTTTAGCGCCGCATCATACCGCACAAATTGGGTATTTACCAGAAGAGCGAGGTTTGTATAAATCTATGAAAGTTGGTGAACAAGCTTTGTATTTGGCACAATTAAAAGGCTTGAGCAAAACGGAAGCTAAGAAAAGGTTGAAATATTGGTTTGAAAAGTTTGATATTTCTGCCTGGTGGAATAAGAAAATTGAAGAACTATCAAAAGGAATGGCTCAAAAAGTACAGTTTATTGTTACTGTAATGCACAATCCTAAATTATTAATTTTTGATGAGCCTTTTTCGGGATTCGATCCAATTAATGCACAGTTAATTGCTAAAGAAATTTTACAACTTAGAGATGAAGGAGCAACCATTATTTTTTCTACACATAGAATGGAGTCTGTAGAGGAAATGTGTGATGAAATTGCTTTGATTGATAAATCGAATAAAATTTTAGACGGTTCGTTGGCAGATATTAAGCGTGAGTTTAGAACACATACATTTCAAGTAGGATTGAATACAGAGAACCCCAAAGAAGTAGAAAAAATATTAAGAGAAAGTTTTGAGGTTTTTCCGTCGAACTTTAAATTATTGAATGACAGTTTAACGTTAAATGTAAAATTAACAGGAGGAAATTCTTCAAACGATTTGTTATCCTTTTTAACAAATAGGGGAGAAGTGCAACATTTTGTAGAAGTAGTACCGAGTGCAAACGATATCTTTATTCAGGCAGTAAATAAAAATAGTTATGAAAATGAGTAAATTAAAACTAATTATACAGAGAGAGTTTATAGCGAAGGTTCGTAATAAATCATTTATAATGATGACTTTTTTAAGTCCTTTATTAATGATAGGTATGGGAGCTTTGATTTATTTTTTGATGCAAAAAAACGATGAGAAAATTAAAAAAATTGTTTACGTAGATAATTCTGAAATGTTTTCTAAAGAAGATTTTAAAGATTCTAAAACGATTCATTTTTTAGATTACACAGCTTTAGGCGCACAGGAAACAAAGAAAAAAGTAGAAGAAGGTAATTACTATGGGGCTCTAATTATACCGAAACAAGATAGTTTAGAATTACTAGCGAAATCAATAGAATTTTATTCGAAAGATTCTCCTGGAATGTCTGTAATAAATTCTTTAGAGAATAAAATTGAATCAAAAATCCGAAATAAAAAACTAAATAATTTTGGTATTGATCTAGATAAAATTCAAGCATCTAAAATTAATACGGATATTAAAATGTTTAATTTTTCTGGGGAAGAATCCTCAAAGTTAATAAACGGTCTAAAAATTGGAGTCGGTGCAATTGCAGGTTATTTGTTAATGATGTTTGTTCTGATTTACGGAACCTCTGTAATGAGAAGTGTTATTGAAGAAAAAACAAGTAGAATTATAGAAATTATCGTTTCATCCGTAAAACCTTTTCAACTAATGTTGGGTAAAATTTTAGGAAATGCGTCAGCAGGTTTATTACAATTCTTTATTTGGGGAATTATCATTTTTGTTATTTCTATAGTAGCTTCTTCTGTTTTTGGGGTAGATGTGGTCGAAATGCAGACGGCTAGAGTGCCTGCAGAACAAATGGAAGCTGCAAGAGCAGCAGCAGGAGGAGATAAAATGCAATTAGTTATTCAGGAAATTTTAAAATTACCTATTTTAAAGATGTTTGTTTTATTTATCTTTTATTTTTTAGGTGGTTTTATGTTATACAGTTCTTTATTTGCTGCAGTTGGAGCAGCGGTAGATAACGAAACAGATACGCAACAATTTATGATGCCAATAATGTTGCCTTTAATTTTAGGTGTTTATGTTGGTTTTGCGATGGTAATTAATGACCCTCATGGATCCATTGCAGTATTGTTTTCTCATATTCCATTTACTTCTCCAATAGTAATGTTAATGAGAGTTCCTTTTGGAGTTTCTTGGTATGAATTGTTAATTTCTATGGCATTATTATTGGTTACATTTGTATTTATGGTATGGTTAACTGCTAAAATTTACAGAGTAGGTATTTTAATGTATGGCAAAAAACCAACCTATAAAGATTTATATAAATGGTTAAAATATAAAGGATAAAATTTAATGAATACCTTAAAAGATTTTCTTAATTATTCTTGTCATTACTGAAGATATCCATATTGATTTCCAAAATATCTTGTTTTTAATTAATCATAATTTCAAGTGTCTAACAATTAAGAGCGATTTATGTTTTACAATCGATAAAAAATTTAGAGGAAACGATATATCAATTTCATTTCCACAGAAAGATGTTCAACTTATAAAATAAAAAAAATATGCCAAAGATTTTAATAATAGAGGATGAAGCTGCCATTAGAAGAGTCTTATCAAAAATAATTTCAGAAGAAAGTGATTCTTATCATGTAGAAGAAGCTGAAGATGGTTTGTTGGGTATAGAAATGATTAAAAATAATGATTATGATCTTGTTTTATGTGATATTAAAATGCCAAAAATGGATGGTGTTGAGGTGTTAGAAAAGGCGAAGAAAATAAAACCAGAAATACCCATTGTTATGATTTCTGGCCACGGAGATTTAGACACGGCAGTAAATACAATGCGTCTAGGAGCTTTTGATTATATATCAAAACCACCAGATTTAAATAGACTTTTAAATACGGTAAGAAATGCTTTAGATAGAAAAAATTTAATTGTAGAAAATAAACGCTTAAAGAAAAAGGTAAGTAAGGGTTACCAGATGATTGGAGAGAGCGAAGCTATTTCTCACATAAAAAATATTATAGAAAAAGTAGCCGCTACCGATGCAAGGGTTTTAATTACCGGACCAAATGGAACTGGAAAAGAATTAGTGGCGCATTGGTTACACGAAAAATCGGATAGAGCTCAAGCCCAAATGATTGAAGTTAATTGCGCTGCAATTCCGTCAGAATTAATAGAAAGTGAACTTTTTGGGCACGTAAAAGGATCTTTTACAGGTGCAAATAAAGAGAGGGCCGGGAAGTTTGAAGCGGCAAATAAAGGAACTATTTTTCTCGATGAAATTGGTGATATGAGTCTTTCTGCTCAAGCCAAGGTTTTGCGTGCCTTACAAGAAAATAAAATTCAAAGAGTTGGTTCTGATAAAGATATTAAAGTAGATGTTAGAATTGTTGCGGCAACAAATAAAAACCTAAAGCGAGAAATTGCTGAAGGTAGATTTAGAGAGGATTTATATCATAGGCTAGCCGTTATTTTAATTAACGTTCCTTCTTTAAATGATAGAAGAGAGGACATTCCTTTGTTAGTTGATTTTTTTACAGCAAAAATTTCAAAGGAGCAAGGAACTCCGGTAAAAAGATTTTCTCCATCAGCAATTAAACTTTTGCAAGAATATGATTGGACGGGTAATATTCGTGAATTACGCAATGTTGTAGAGCGCTTAATAATCCTTGGTGAGAATGAAGTCTCATCTAATGATATTAAATTATTTGCTAATAAATAGGTTAAAACTATTTACCCGTCATTAAGTTATAAGTAAAGTTGATGTGAATATAAGAAGTTCGCATCATTTTTTTTCATTTTTAGTTTCCTGTATTGCTACCTTTGCGCAAGAAATTTATTAATTAAAAATATAAATAGAAATATGGCAACAGCAGTTGGAAAAAAATTCCCAAATTTAAGTGTAGACGCAATGAATGAAATGGGTGATACATTTAAACTAAATGTATTAGAAGAAGCAATTAATAATAAAAAGAAAGTTTTATTATTTTGGTATCCAAAAGATTTTACATTTGTTTGTCCCACAGAATTACATGCTTTCCAAGAAGCGTTAGGAGAATTTGAAAAAAGAAATACAATTGTTATTGGTGCTTCTTGTGATACTCCAGAAGTTCATTTTGCCTGGTTAAGTACTTCTAAAGATAACGGAGGAATTGAGGGAGTTACTTATCCAATTTTAGCTGACAGTAATAGAAATTTATCATCAATATTAGGGATTTTAGATATCACGAATGAAACATTCGATGAAGCTTCTCAAACAGTTCAAGTAGAAGGAGATAATGTTACTTACAGAGCAACATATTTACTTGATGAGGAGGGTACTGTTTTTCATGAAGGAATCAATCACATGCCTGTAGGTAGAAATGTAAATGAATTTTTACGTTTAATCGACGCCTATTCTCATGTACAATCTCATGGTGAAGTTTGTCCTGCAAACTGGGAGGAAGGCAAAGATGCAATGTCTCCTAATGCGAAAGGAACGGCTGATTATTTGGCATCTCACTAGAATAAAATTCAATTAGTAGGGTTTGCGTATTTGTTGGAAGACGAAATACTCGAACCCCTTCTAAAAAATAAAAAAATGGTACAAGAATTAAGTCAAGATAATTTAGCGGGTATAGTTTCTGATAATAAAAAAGTAGTTGTGCAATATTCTGCAAGTTGGTGTGGAAATTGTAGAATAATGAAACCTAAATTCAAGAAACTCTCTTCGGAAAATGAAGAAATCGTTTTTGTGATTGTAGATGCAGAAAAATTTCCAGAAAGTAGGAAGCTAGCAGATGTTAGTAATCTACCAACATTCGCAACTTTTGTAGACGGTAATTTTGTAAATCAAGCCCAAACAAACAAATTTGATGTGTTGAAAGATTTGGTAAACGAAGTAATTTAATTATGAAACTACCGGTAATAAAACATTTAACTAATTTTATCGAAGAAAACGATCAAGATTATGTTTTAGAGACAATAGAAACACTAGAAGCTCTGACGGAAGTTCCATCACTAAAAGATGAGGAGCTAGACCTTATTGGTGAGTTGATTTCTAATCTATATGGAGCTGTTGAAGTAGATAAAATGATTAAGGATGGAACACCTAAAAAAGAGGCTTTAAACAATTTTATGAAACGTGTTTTAGGTTCTATAGATCAATAGTTATGGTAAATATGATAATAAAATCTCAAGTGAAAGCTTGAGATTTTTTATTTTTAATAATTGTTAATTTATACTATTTTAGATTAAATGAACTCTTTTATTAATGTTTTCTATAGCATGCTTGATCATTACTGATTTTCAATTTTAGATTCGTTTACTTTGTTAATAATAGCTTTTAGCCGCTCTTTATTAAGTTGTTTTTCTAACTTCACTTTATTGATTTTTTGATTCATCAATTTTGTGTGTTTCGATTTATTTAATGTGTTTTTTGCTTTTCCTTTTTTGGGCATTCTATTAAAATTTTAAAAAATTTATTTTCTACGGAATAACCACCAATTCATATCTCTTGTCAACTTATATCCTAATTTTTCATAAAGAGGAATTGCTGAGTTCCCCTTGTTTGTGTGCAAAATTGGAAGTTTTTTTTCATTTAAAATTTCCTTTGTTGTATGGTAAACTAATTGTTTGGCAAATCCTTTTTTAGTGTAATCAGGGTGCGTAACTACACCACTTACTTCAATAAAATCATCAGTCTGCATTCTTTGTCCAGTAATAGACACTAATTTATTGTCTTTAAATATTCCAAAATATCTACCCATTTCAAAACCTCTCTTTTGATAAAATCCGGGCATTACCAGCCAAATTAAGTCATAAATTTCGTCAATATAATTTTCGGTCAATAGAACAATATCTTCCTTTATTTCAATGTCTATTATGTTTTCTAACACTAATTGACAACCTTCAATTTTTCTTTCTAGAAGAACATTATTCTCATCTATAATGGGCATCCCATTTTCTGAGACTAAAAAGAATCTTTCTGCTATTTTGGAATATGCATTTAAAGCTTTTGTTGTTTTTGTAGCGTCATAAAAGGCACCAAAAATGCAAATGTCTGGTTTGTAGAACTGAACACCATCATAGTCAATAAGAAACTCTTTATGTGTTTCATTTAAAGAATGCCAAACGGGATTTTTTAGTTTTTCTTTTAGTGTCTTCATTTTAAATAAAAGTAATAAAAAGCTTGTAAACTTTCAGCCTCTCTTTAATTGTATTTTTTAAAAACTTCCTAATCCTATTGAAAAATTAATGTTTGAGTGGCTTTTAATATGTTTTCAGACTAATGTTTTACTAATTTGATTCGTGGTTTGTCTCTTAGGGTTGATGTTAAAAATATCTTGTTTTTAAACAGTATATAAGAATCGTTCTATTCCTTGTCCTTTTGCTGTTTTAAGGATATTAAAAAAACCTCTTTGTTTTCACAGAGAGGTTTTTATATTTTATATCAATCTTTAAAACTAAGCTAGCATTGTAACTGGATTTTCTATAAACGTCTTTAATGTTTGTAAAAATTGAGCACCAACAGCACCATCAACAGTTCTGTGATCGCAAGTAAGCGTCAATTTCATTGTGTTTCCAACAACTATTTGTCCGTCTTTAACAACTGGTTTCTGTACAATTGCACCAACAGATAAAATGGCAGAGTTAGGTTGATTTATTATCGAGTTAAAATTTTCGATACCAAACATCCCCAAATTGGATACAGTAAAAGTACTTCCTTGCATTTCTGCAGGTGCTAGTTTTTTATTTCTTGCTTTCCCTGCTAAATCCCTAACGCCAGTGCCAATTTGAGTTAAACTTAATTGGTCTGTATATTTAATTACAGGTACTAATAAGCCGTCGTCTACAGCAACCGCAACACCGACATGTATATGGTTATGATAAATAGTATTTGCATCTGTCCAAGAAGTATTCACTTGTGGGTGTTTTTTCAGGGCCATTGCACATGCTTTAACTACCATGTCGTTAAAAGATACTTTAACATCTGGGATTGCATTTATAGTTTTTCTAGAAGCCATTGCGTTGTCCATATCAACTTCAATATTCAGGCTGAAATCTGGAGCAGAGAATTTAGAATTACCTAAAGATTTAGCAATTGCTTTGCGCATTTGAGAGTTCTTAACTTCTTCAGAATTTTCTTCACCAGCAGCTGGTGCAACAGTGACCGCTTCGACTTTTTGTAAAGCAGGAGTATAATTCTCTACATCTTTCTTAATAATGCGTCCATTTTCACCAGAACCTTTTAAATCAGCTAAATTAATTCCTTTATCAGAAGCAATTTTCTTGGCTAATGGAGAAACAAAAATACGTCCGTTAGGTTTATTATTTTTTGTTGAAACAGGTTTTGCTTCTTCAATTTTCACAACAGACTCTATAACAGTTTTTTCCTTAGTGGTATTAGCGGAACTTATACTAGGTAAAGCACCACCATTTGCAACTAAAGCAGAAATATCCGTTCCTGCCGGGCCAATAATTGCTAACAAGCTATCTACAGGGGCAGTTTCTCCTTCTTGAACGCCAATGTATAAGATTGTTCCCTCATAGAAACATTCAAATTCCATTGTTGCTTTATCTGTTTCAATCTCGGCAAGCATATCACCTTCAGAAACGACATCTCCAATTTTTTTTAGCCATGTTGCCACGGTACCATCAGTCATCGTGTCGCTTAAGCGAGGCATTGTTATTACTTCAACACCTTCAGGAATAGAAGTATCTCCACTATTTGAAGTCGGAGCTTCCTCGTTTACTTCTTCTTTAGCCTCTGCTTTTGCTGGTTCTGAACTTCCATTTATAATTGCAGAAATATCTTCCCCTTCTTCACCAATAACAGCTAATAATACATCGACAGGAGAAGTTTCACCTTCTTCAAGTCCAATATGTAATAGAGTTCCTTCGTAGAAAGACTCAAATTCCATAGTTGCTTTGTCGGTTTCGATTTCGGCTAAAATATCACCTTCTTCAATTTTATCACCAACTTTTTTTAACCATTTTGCCACAACACCTTCTTCCATGGTGTCGCTTAATCTCGGCATGTTTATTATTGTAGCCATATCTTAACTTATAAAAGGATAGTCTTTTTGTTCGTACACCATATCATACATCTGTTCAGTCTGAGGGTATGGAGATTCTTCAGCAAAGTCTGCACACTCTTTTACTTTTGTTTTTACCTCTTTATCAATAACCGCTATTTCGTCTGCAGTAGCGTATTCTTTCTCCTTTATTATGTCTAAAATTTGTGTAATTGGATCTATTTTTTTGTACTCTTCTACTTCATCTTTTGTTCTGTAAAGTTGTGCATCAGACATTGAATGACCTCTATATCTGTAGGTTTTCATTTCCAAGAAAGTTGGACCGTCTCCTCGTCTAGCTCTGTCTAAAGCTTCATCTATAGCTTCAGCCACTTTAATAGGGTTCATCGCATCTACAGGTCCACAAGGCATTTCGTAACCTAAACCTAATTTCCATATATCTGTGTGGTTTGCAGTTCTTTCTACAGAAGTACCCATTGCATAACCATTATTTTCACATATAAAAATTACCGGTAGTTTCCATAGCATAGCTAAATTAAAAGCTTCATGCAAAGAACCTTGTCTTGCAGCACCATCTCCAAAACAAGTTAAGGTAACTCCTCCAGTATTATTATATTTATCACCAAAAGCGAGACCAGCTCCTAATGGAATTTGTCCACCAACAATACCATGACCACCATAAAAACGAAATTCTTTAGAGAAAATATGCATCGAACCACCCATTCCTTTGGAAGTTCCTGTAGCTTTTCCATACAACTCAGCCATGACACGTTTAGGATCTTCTCCCATACCGATTGGTTGTACGTGATTTCTGTAGGCAGTAATCATTTTGTCTTTAGTTAAATCCATGGCATGCAATGCACCTGCTAAAATGGCTTCTTGTCCATTATATAAATGTAAGAAACCTCTTACTTTTTGTTGAATGTAAACAGAAGCTAATTTGTCCTCGAATTTACGCCAAAAAAGCATGTCTTTGTACCAATCTAAATAGGTTTGTTTGGTGATTTTTTTCATTTTAATAATCTTGTTTGTTTAATCGTTTAAGCAGTTGTTATATTACATAAGTACGAAGCACAAAATTAACTATTTTATATAGAATAAAAAAAGAGTTCGAAATAAATAATCCAAAAGTTTTAATTATTTTTTTTCTCTGATAATATGAGCTATTACTTTTGCTCCTTTCGCAAGTTCCCAGAGGTCAGAAAAAACCTCTTTTTTTTCATCATCAAATAGAGTAAAAGCCCCTGTGTTTGGTCTGTAATTACCTTCGTGAATTGCGACGATTTCAATTAAATTAAAGCCTTCGTCTAAAGGGATAACAATTGTTTTCGTTTGTTGTTGGTTAAAGAGTGTAAACTTTGCTATATACGGTTTACCGTTTTTTAATACTGTGACTTGGTCACCATCTATTCTACCAAAGTCAAAAGCATTCAAATATATATTTGCGGATTTAGTTCTAAATACCCCTATATCTTTATCAATCATTGGTATTTGTAAAGTATTTTTTTCAATAAATTTTTGAAATTTAATTTTTCGAGCAAGTTCTTTAGTAAGAATTCCTTTTGAATTTAATGCTTTTTCTTTTTGAACCTTTTTTAATTGCTCATTTTCTTTCTTGTACGCATGTTTAAAACCATTGTTTCCGTCTAAGTTCAACGAATTTGGTTTTAACACTTCTTTAGAATTATTTAAGATGATCGAGTTTGTTTCTCCTTTTTCTTTTGTACGAGTGTTGTAATCTAATTGCGCAGATAATTGGCAAAATGATAAAAGGAAGAGAACGTGAAAAAGAAGTTTAATTTTTAATTTCATATTATTTAATGCTTTCTCAAAATAATTTAGCAAAGATAATGCCGATTTTTAATGAAGTTCTTTCTATTATGTTAAAAACGAACTTATTTTATTGGGAAATTAAAATAAGTATGCGGAAAAGGTTCGTTTTTAAGTGTAAAATGCCACCACTCATTTTTGTAAGGTCTAAATCCGTTTTCTATCATTACTTTTCTTAAAAGAAATCGATTTTTCTTGTGGTCGATTCCTATTTTCTCATAGTGAGGATGAGATTCTGTGCCAAAAAAATCAAAAGGACTTCCCATATCCAGCTCTTTACCTGTGTTTACATTTACGATTGTTAAATCCACACTACTGCCTCTTGAATGTCCAGATTTTGAGGAAATATAGCCTTGTTTAAATAGTTCAGATTTTTTTACATTAGGATAATACTCTTTTTTCATTAATGTGTCGTTCAATACTTTAGCCCATCGCACAAAATGGTTCACAGCTCGCTGAGGTCTATAGGCATCAAATATTTTTAGACTCAATCCTTTTTTTAGAAGATCTTGTTGTACTATATGCAAAGCATCTCCCGTTTCTTTATGCACGATAACACGATTGTCATTGTAACCCTCAATTTTTCGCCCTATGAAATTATTCTCACCAAAGTATCGTAATTCAGTCTTTATTGTTTTATCAATACTAGATAAATAAATAAATCCTTCTGGAAGATTTTGTCCAAATAATGATATGGAAATAACAAATGTGAAAAATATGAAAGTGTTTTTCATGTTGTAAAAATAAACAAAAGATAATAGTTGCTCTATATCAAAAAAAATAAAATCAGGGAATTCAATGCAATTTAAAAAAAAGTCTAATTTTGTTTTAAATTTATTTATTAAATGAATCAAACTACAAATACAATTTTAATGATTCGTCCAATCAATTTTAGGATGAATGAGCAAACGGCTGTGAATAATTATTATCAACAGGAGATTGGTAATGTACTTTCTTCAACATTAAACAGTAAAGCACAAAATGAGTTTGATGCTTTCGTGGATAAATTGCGCAGTTTTGGTATCCATGTAATTGTCGTCTCTGATTCTGATGAATTTGATACACCTGATTCTATTTTCCCTAATAATTGGATTTCTTTTCATAAAGATGGTACTATTGGTATGTATCCAATGTTCGCTGAAAACCGTCGCTTAGAAAGGCGTGAAGATATTATTGAGCAAGTTGAGTCTGAAGGATTTTTCATAGAAAATGTTGTTGATTACACTTCTGCGGAGAAAGATGATATTTTTCTTGAAGGAACTGGAAGTATGATTTTAGACAGAGAAAATAATAAGGCATATTGTGCTCTTTCTCCAAGAGCAGATGAGGAATTATTTATCGAGTTTTGTGAAGATTTTGAATACACACCAATTGTCTTTACTGCATATCAAACAGTAAGAGAAAAAAGAAAGGCCATTTATCATACAAATGTTATGATGTGTATCGCAGAAACTTTTGCTATTGTTTGTTTATCTTCTATTGATGATAAAAAAGAACGCAAAAACGTTTTGAAACATTTAAAAGAGGATGGTAAAAAGGTAATTGATATATCAGAAGATCAGGTATCAAATTTTGCAGGAAACATGTTACAGGTTCATGGTAAAGATGATGAGCGTTTTTTAATAATGAGCCAAGCAGCTTTTGATAGTTTAACAGATTCACAAAAAGCACAAATAAATAATCATTGTAAGATTATTTCTAGTTCGTTAGCTACGATTGAAGCTTGTGGAGGTGGTAGTGCGCGTTGTATGATGGCAGAGGTTTTTTTGCCAAAAAAATAGATGATTGGACTTATTTCTTTTAGCAATTTTATCGCTAATTATTATATATTTATTTCTATTTTAAGGATAAATTTGAGATGGAATCAATACCTTTTTTAATATTTTTTTCAGGAACAAAAAAACATGAGAACGGGTCTATTATTAAAGTTTAATTATTTTTCTAGTGGCACTTTTTTTATTCTGATATTGAATTTTAAGGATATAAACTCCTTTTTCTAAATGAGAAACATCTAATTCTTTTGAAGTATCAATTAAAGGGATGTCTATTTTTTTTCCTAAAGAATTGTAAATTTCAAGATTGAGAAAAGACAAACTGGAATTGATTTTTATTTTATTAGTTGTTGGGTTTGGGCTAATGACTATTTTTTTTAATTTATTCTCTTCTAATGATAAAAGCGGATTGGTTTCATCGTAAAACTCATACATTTTTTGAGTAAAATTATAGGAATTACCATTAATATTGGTGATAAAATGTTCTCTAGAAATATAATATTTTCCTGTAAAACCAATGTTTGTGATTCCTTCTAATTGGCTTCCTTGACCAAGTTCATTTTCTAGAGAGATTTTATCAAATCCTGAAAAGAAAATATCTTCACCTGGTTTTCTATTTGGGCTGATGTAAATTAGAAAAGGAACAAGTGATGTATTATAACCTGTTAAGAAAAAACGATTATCATTATAAACGCTACCAGTAATTAAACCATCTACATAAGCAGAACTTACTTTTTTAGCCAAATAGTTACCTGTAATTAAAGGTATTTTATAAACATTAGTTTTTAAATCATTCCAGTTTTTTGTAAATATTAAAATTGAATTATTGTAGACAACAATAGATTCAGCATCAAAATTAGAACCATTTGGTTTGCTATCAAAATTTGATTGGTTTTCATAGGAAAAAGAAATAATTTCAGCAGAGACCGATGTGCTTTTCTTAAAATCAGACTTTAAAATTTTGTAGATCTTTAGGTCAGTTCTATTGCCATTGTTGTTTCCTATATCTGCAATATAAATATGATTTTCATCTTCCGTAATATCTTCCCAATCTATATTTGTAGCATTGTTTACGTAGACTGTTCTTAGCAAACTACCAGTTAAACTATCTATTTCATAGAGGTTAGGTTGGTTGCCGCTATCATTGTGAGTTATTATTTTACTATCAAAAAATAATAGCCCAGAAGTTTCTTTTGTTTCATCTGGTAACTCAAACTTTTCTGTAAAATTAGTTATTTGACTTATTGCTAAAAAAGAATAAAAAGTAAAAGTTATGAATGGAATCAGATTTTTCATTTTAGTTTTTTAAATCGGCATTAATAACAACACTATTTGTTCCATATGTAGCTTCAATTTTAGATAAACTTGCAATTGTAGGCTTATTGCTCTTTGCTTCTTAAAAACAGCAATAAATAGGGAGAGCTGAAAAGAAACTTTAATTTCATAAAAAGATATTTAACTAATTTATCAAAAGTAATTATTTTTTATTTTGATATGTATCATTTGGCCCACTATTAATGATAATTTAATACTTTAGCATAAATTTTGAAGGAATGAATTACCTAGAACACACTGGTAAATATTTTATAATGTTAGGACGTGTTTTTAAAAAACCACAACGAACAAAGATTTTTTATGAGTTTTTCATAAAAGAAATAGAAGATTTAGGTCTAAAATCTCTGGGAATTATCATGTTTATTTCATTCTTTATTGGTGGTGTAATCGCACTTCAAACAGCGTTAAATTTAGACAATCCTTTTATACCAAAATCATTAATTGGTTTTGCAGCAAAACGTTCTATAATTTTAGAATTTGCACCCACGTTTTGCTCAATTATTTTGGCGGGTAAAGTTGGTTCATATATTGCGTCTAGTATAGGTACAATGCGTGTAACGGAGCAAATTGATGCTTTAGAAGTAATGGGCATAAACGCACTAAATCAACTGGTATTGCCAAAAGTTCTAGCAACCGTTTTGTTTTATCCTTTTTTAATTTCCTTAGGAATGTTTCTAGGTATTTTTGGAGGTTGGCTTACCGGAGTGTTGTCGGGTCTTTTTTCTGGGGCAGATTACATAGAGGGAATTCAGACAGATTTTAATCCATTTTTGTTATCGTATGCGATTATTAAAACTGTAATCTTCGCATTTTTAATAGCTACAGTGCCTTCTTATCATGGTTATTATGTAAAAGGGGGGTCGATTGCAGTGGGTAAAGCAAGTACACAAGCTGTTGTTTGGACAACCATTCTAATTGTAATTACAAATTATTTTTTAACTCAAATGCTCTTAACTTAAAGAATGATAAAAGTAAATAATTTACATAAAGGTTTTGGAGGCGTAAAAGTGTTAAAAGGTATTTCAACTACTTTTCTTCCTGGAAAAACAAGTTTAATAATTGGTGAAAGTGGTTCTGGTAAAACTGTTTTTTTAAAATCGTTGATAGGTTTACATGCTCCAGAAGATGGAACCATTTCTTTTGATGGGAGAATAAATACAAAATTTACTCAAAAAGAAAAACAACAATGGAGACAAGAAATTGGCATGGTTTTTCAGGGTAGCGCATTATTTGATTCTCAAACTGTTGAAGATAATGTAATGTTTCCTTTAAAAATGTTTACCAATAAAATGCATGACGAAATGTTAGAGCGTGTAAATTTTGTTTTAAAGAGAGTTAATCTTGAAAATTCAAATCATAAATTACCAGCAGAATTATCCGGAGGAATGCAAAAAAGAGTTGCTATTGCGAGAGCAATCGTAATGAATCCGAAGTATTTATTTTGTGATGAACCAAATTCAGGTTTAGATCCACGGACAGCTATAGTAATAGATCAATTAATTCAAGAAATTACAGATGAATATCAAATTACAACTGTAATTAATACTCATGATATGAATTCTGTAATGGAAATTGGAGAAAAAATAGTTTTTTTAAAGAATGGTAGAAAAGCTTGGGAGGGAACCAGTGAAGATGTTTTTAAAACAGATAATGAGGCTGTTGTAGATTTTGTGTATTCCTCTAATTTATTTAAGAAAGTGAGAGAGGCATATTTGAATGAAAAAAAATAAAAATATTTTTTTTGTTTTAAATTAAAGTATATATTTGCAGCCGCTTAAAAGCAAATAATGACCTGGTAGCTCAGTTGGTAGAGCATCTCCCTTTTAAGGAGAGGGTCCTGGGTTCGAGCCCCAGCCCGGTCACT
>JAQXAP010000093.1 GCA_029252865.1 Polaribacter sp. | reverse complement strand
ATAACACCTAATCCAGAACAAGGAGCATCAATTAAAACTCTATCTGCTTTTCCGTGTAACTTTTTGATTGGTTTTGTGGAATCTATTACACGCAAGTCAATATTGTGTGCTTTGTTTCTTTTTGCTCTTATTTTTAATTTTCGAAGTTTACTTTCGTAAATATCCATGGCAATAATTTGACCTTTATTTTCCATCAAAGCTGATAAATGCAACGTTTTTCCACCAGCACCAGCACAGGTGTCTATGACTTTCATACCCGGTTTAACATCTAAATATGCCGCTACTAGCTGCGAAGATGCATCTTGTACTTCGAAATAACCATTGTGAAAAGCCTCAGTTTTAAAAACATTTGCTCTTTCTGGTAATCTCAAGGCATCGGGATGATTAGGTACAAATTCTGTAACTACATTTTCTTTATGCAGCTTTTTCTGAAGAACTTCTCTAGAAATATTTAATGTGTTTGTTCTCAAAATTACACTCGCTTGCACATTCAGTGCAGCAATCTCTTTCGTCCAAATTTCTTCGCCCAATTCTCTTTCACACATTTCATCCATCCAATCCGGAATAGATTCTCTGTATTTTCTTGTTTTGGATAATTCATCAAAACGACCTTTAATTTTTCTTTGAGGTACATTTCCAATTTGATTCCAATCTGGTAATGGAATTCCTCTTAAAATACACCATACAGAAAATAGTCTCCAGATATTGTCCCTATCAAAAGGAGCTTTTACTTCAGCTATTTCTGAATATAACCGATTCCAACGCACGATATCGTAGATGGTTTCGGCAACAAACTTTCGATCTCTTGCACCCCAACGTTTATCACGTTTTAATGCTTTTTCTACAGCTTTGTCTGCGTAAACACCTTCGTTGAAAATATCTCTAATGCTATCTATAACTGCAAAAGTTAAATTTCTGTGTAGTCTCATTTTTTTCTTTAGAATGCCGGCAAAGATACGAAATCTGCCTGATGTATCTTGAATTTTGATTTATTTTTAATGTAGGTTTGTTTATACTTATTCATAGTCATTGACTGTTACTAATTTCCTTTTTTATTATTTGGTAATAACTTCATTAAAAGTTTCTAATTGTTTAAATTTTGTCATTTATTATTTGATGAAAACATTTTAATTTAGTTTTTTATAAGAAGTGAGAAGCCACAAATGTTTATACCAATTAAAAGTTAGAATTCTTTTCTTATCTTTCTATTCAATTCTGTAATTTCGTTATTAATATTTACAACAATTGAGTTTAAGTTATCCGATTACATATATAAAAGGAATTAGTTTACAACGAGCGGGCCTTCTCTATTCAGAATTAGGTATAAAAACATGCAATGATTTACTAAATTTTTTCCCTTATCGTTATATTGATAAAACTCAATTTTATCAAATTAAAGAATTGCAACCAAATTCTTCTGATGTTCAAATTGTAGGTAAAATAATTAGGGTAAAATCTGTTGCTCAAAAAAGAGGTAGTAGGTTAGTAGCTACTTTTTTAGATGCGACGGGAACTATGGAATTAGTTTGGTTTAAAGGGCAAAAATGGATTAAAGATGCTCTTAAAATTAACGAGCCTTATGTTGTTTATGGAAAATTAAACCATTATAATGGTAATTTTAGCATTCCTCATCCAGAATTAGAATTGGTTAAAGAATACAAGAAAAAGTTGCAAACCAAAATGCAACCCGTATATCCATCCACAGAGAGGTTAACAAACTCGGGAGTTTCTAATAAATTGATGAGAACTTATGTTCAATATTTGTTTAAACAATTTTTAAACGAAATTAAAGAAAGTTTATCACAAGAAATTATTGACGATTTTAAATTGATGTCCAAACGTGATGCCTTACTATATGCTCACTTTCCTAAAAGTCAAGAAAATTTAACAAAAGCACAAAGCCGTTTAAAGTTCGAAGAACTATTTTTTATTCAATTACAATTATTAAGAAAGAAACTCATCAATAAAACTAAAATACAAGGATTTATTTTTGAAAATGTAAGTGATCATTTTAATTTGTTTTATAGTGACCATTTACCTTTTGATTTGACGAATGCTCAAAAAAGAGTTTTAAAAGAAATTCGAAAAGATGTTGCTTCTGGAGCACACATGAATCGTCTTTTACAGGGTGATGTTGGATCAGGAAAAACTATTGTTGCTCTGCTCACAATGCTTTTGGCTATAGATAATGGTTTCCAGGCAACAATAATGGCGCCTACAGAAATTCTAGCAAATCAGCATTTTATTGCTGTTTCACAACTTTTGCAAGGAATGAATATAAATGTTGATATTTTAACTGGTTCTGTAAAAACAAAAAAGCGAAGAGAAATTCATGCTAACTTAGAGGATGGAACATTAGATATTTTAGTTGGAACGCATGCATTGTTAGAGGATAAAGTAAAATTTAAAAGTTTAGGAATAGCTATTGTTGATGAGCAACATAGATTTGGCGTAGCGCAACGTTCTAAACTATGGGGAAAAAACACCTTAGATAATAAAGATGGGCTTCCTCCTCATATTTTAGTGATGACAGCAACACCAATACCAAGAACATTAGCAATGTCTGTCTACGGAGACCTAGATATTTCGGTAATTGATGAATTACCACCGGGGAGAAAAGAAGTAAAAACGGTACATCGTTTTGATAGCAATCGCTTGTCGGTCTTTAAGTTTATTCGAGATGAAATTGAAAAAGGAAGACAAGTGTATGTAGTATATCCGTTAATTCAGGAATCTGAAACGATGGATTATAAGGATTTAATGGATGGTTATGAAAGTATTTCACGCGAATTTCCTCCACCGAAATATCAAATAAGTATTGTTCATGGAAAAATGAAACCTGCTGATAAAGAATATGAAATGCAGCGTTTTGTAAAAGGTGAGACTCAAATTATGGTAGCTACAACGGTAATCGAAGTTGGTGTAAATGTGCCAAATGCAAGTGTTATGATTATTGAAAGTTCAGAACGTTTTGGGCTTTCGCAATTACATCAATTAAGAGGAAGAGTCGGACGAGGAGCAGACCAAAGTTATTGTATTTTACTCTCCAGTTATAAATTATCGCCAGAAGGAAAAACGCGTTTAAAAACAATGGTAGATACTACCGATGGTTTTAAAATAGCAGAAGTAGATTTAAAGTTACGCGGCCCCGGAAATTTAATGGGGACGCAACAAAGTGGCGTTTTAGATCTTAAAATTGCCGATGTTGTAAAAGATTCGAAAATTTTAGTAGCCGCTAGAAATACTGCTATTACTTTATTGCAAGAAGATCCAAATCTTTCAAAAATTGAAAATGCACCAATTAGCCAAGCTTTTGTTAAAATGAATAAATTATCTAAAATATGGAGTAATATAAGTTAATTTTGTTTCAGTGAAGAAATACATCAAATACATATCCATTTGTCTATTCTTAATTTTAAGTAAATTTATTTTTACTTCTAATAATTCTGATGATACAAAAGACAATGAATTATTGGATAAAAATATCAAGGAAGATAAACTTGATAAATTTTCTATTCCTGTAGAACACTATTCTAAAAATAGTACTAAAATTGTAGGTCATAAATTAGATTCTTTGTTAAATCGAATTAATAAGAGACATGATTTTCATGGGAGTATTTTGGTGGCAAAAGACAAAAAAGTAGTATATCAAAATCAGATAGGTTATGCCGATTTTAGGAAGAAAACTCCATTAAATAGTGAATCTGTTTTTCAATTAGCATCGGTAAGTAAACAATTTACAGCTGCTGCAATAATGCAGTTAAAAGAAAAAAATAAATTAAAACTTACGGATTCAGTAAACGCTTATTTTCCTGATTTTCCTTACAAAAATATAACTATCAAAAACTTGTTAAATCATACTTCTGGTTTGCCAAAATATTTCTGGGTTGCAGAGCATGAATGGAATGAGAATAAGCCTCCTACAAATAAAGATTTGATGGAAGTTTTACCAATATCAAAAGCACAACGTTTTTTTAAGCCTGGCCGTAATTTCGATTATTCAAATACAGGTTATTTTGTTTTGGCTTCTATTATCGAAAAAGTAACTGGAATTTTATTTAATCAATATCTTCAAAAAAATATTTTCGAACCATTAAATATGAAGAATTCTTATGTGTACAGCTATCAGAATGATTCAATAAGAAAAAACCAATTAAAGGGTTATCGTTTATACCGAGGTTGGAAACATATAAAAATAGGAAATACTGTTAACGATGCAATTGTTGGAGATAAAAATGTTTACTCAACTCTAGAAGATTTGTTTAAATGGACTTATGGATTAAATTCAGGACTACTAATTACACAAGAATCTTTAGATTTAATGTATACGAAAGGAGAAACCATTTATGGAAGAAAAGTTCCTTATGGTTTTGGTTTTAGAGTTGATACCAGAAATGAAAAAAATATTTATCATTATGGTAAATGGAACGGCTTTAGTACAGCTTTAACAAATTATATA
>JAQXAP010000092.1 GCA_029252865.1 Polaribacter sp. | reverse complement strand
CCAAAAACATTAGAAATTGCTTTTAATTCGGCAACGTCACCTAAAGGAGTAGAAGTACCATGTGTATTAATATGGTCTACATCTTCTGGTTTAATTCCTGAATTCTCAAGACAATTTTTCATTACAGCTATAACACCTACTCCTTCTGGGTGCGGTGCTGTCATATGATAAGCATCAGAAGACATTCCACCTCCAATTACCTCAGCATATATTTTTGCTCCTCTTGCTTTTGCGTGCTCGTAACTTTCTAAAACCAAAGCACCTGCTCCTTCACCTAACACAAAACCATCACGTTCTGCATCAAAGGGTCTAGAGGCTGTTTCTGGGCTTTCATTTCTCGTAGATAATGCCTTCATGGCATTAAAGCCTCCAACACCAGAAATTACAACTGCAGCTTCTGAACCTCCGGTTACAATTACATCACAAGTTCCTAAACGGATATAATTTAAAGCATCAATCATTGCGTTAGCTGATGATGCACATGCAGAAACCGTAGTATAATTTGGCCCCATGAATCCATTTTTGATAGAAATGTTACCTGGAGCAATATCTGCAATCATTTTTGGGATAAAGAAAGGATTGAATTTTGGTGTACCATCTCCAGCTCCAAAATCTATAGCTTCGTTTTGAAAAGTCTCCAAACCACCAATTCCTGCTCCCCAAATTACACCAACGCGCAATTTGTTAATTTTTTCTAAGTCTAGATTTGCATCTGCAATTGCCTCATCCGAAGCTACCATTGCGTACTGTGTAAATCTATCCATTTTACGTGCGTCCTTTCTATTAATAAAGTCGTTCACGTTAAAGTCTTTTAATTCACATGCAAAACGAGTTTTGAACTTGGCAGCGTCAAAACTTGTGATAGGTGCTGCACCGCTAACTCCGTTAACTAATGCGTTCCAATATTCTTCAATATTATTACCAATAGGCGTTAAAGCGCCAAGTCCAGTGACTACAACTCGTTTTAATTGCATATAAATTTTACTTTTTTGCCTCCTCTATATAACTTACAGCTTGACCTACAGTTCCAATGTTTTCTGCTTGATCATCAGGTATTTGGATATCAAATTCTTTTTCGAATTCCATAATTAACTCAACAGTATCCAAAGAATCTGCTCCTAAATCATTTGTGAAGCTAGCTTCTGTTGTTACTTCGTTATCGTCAACGCCTAATTTGTCTACGATAATCGCTTTTACTCTTGATGCAATGTCTGACATAATATTTAATTTTAATTTTTAAATCTCGGCAAAAATACAAATCTTATTAATTATAACTAAATATTTGCCCTAAAAATGATTCTGAAAAGTAAATAAATAATTTATCATAATCAGTTTGTTAATAATTATTCCGTTTTTTGTAACTTAGAAATTAGATATGAAGCGTATTGTTATTTTTGCATCTGGTTCAGGATCGAACGCAGAGAATATTATAAATTTTTTTAACAAAACTAAAACGGCTAGTGTTACTAAAGTGCTTTGTAACAACGAAAATGCAAAAGTTTTTGATAGGTGTAAGAAATTAAATATCAGTTCATTATACTTTAGTAGAAATGAATTTTCATCAACAGACATTATCTTAAATAAGTTAAAAGAGGAAGCAGACTACATAATATTAGCTGGTTTTTTATGGAAAGTTCCACAAAGTTTTATTGAAGCTTTTCCTAATAAAATTATCAATATTCATCCTGCTTTATTGCCAAAATATGGTGGAAAAGGAATGTATGGTATGAACGTTCATAATGCTGTAAAAGAAAATAAAGAGACAGAAACTGGCATCACAATTCATTACGTAAATGCCAATTATGATGAAGGAGCTATCCTTTTCCAAGCTAAAACAACTCTTTTGAGCACAGATTCTCCAAAAGTTATTGCCGAAAAGATTCATTTTTTAGAACAAAAGCACTTCCCAAAGGTTATTGAAGAAGTAATTTTAAGAGATAATGAGTAAAAAAAAGTTTTATGTTGTTTGGAACGGGCATAAAAAAGGAGTTTTTGCTTCTTGGAAAGTCTGTAAAAAACAAATTGACGGTTTTGAAGGCGCACAATACAAATCTTTTACAGATTTAAATGAAGCTGAAATAGCATCAACTAAAAACTATGCAGACTATATTGGTAAAAACACCAAAAAACCAACTTTATCTTCTTCTGAAAAAGCTAATTACGGTGCACCAAATTTAGAAAGTATTTCTGTTGACGCTGCTTGTTCAGGGAACCCTGGGAGAATGGAATATAGAGGTGTATTGACGCACAACAAACAACAAATTTTTATTAAAGGTCCTTTTAACAAAGGAACGAATAACATTGGTGAGTTTTTAGCTTTGGTTCATGGAATTGCATTATTAAAGAGCAAAAACAAAGAAGATATCCCCATTTATTCTGACTCTAAAATTGCCATGAATTGGGTAAAACAGAAAAGATGCAAAACCAATATGCATTTTGATGCTTCCAACGGAGATCTATTAAATTTAATAAAAAGAGCAGAAAAATGGCTTAAAGAAAACACCTTCAAAAACCCAATACTTAAGTGGGAGACGAAAGCCTGGGGAGAAATTCCTGCAGATTTTGGGAGGAAATAAATCTAATGGCATTAACAGTTTTCGGTTAACGATATTATTGCAGTATTTATTTTGTCACCTAGAAGTTATAAAAAGTCCTTAATTGTGATAATACTAAATCTAAAAAAATTATCTGATTTAACTATCGTCAAAATGGCAAACCCTGTTTAAAACTAGAAATTACATCCCATACAATACATAATTATTCATGGTGGTAAAAAGGATTTTGTATGTCTCACTACTTAATCGGCTTTCCACCACCAATCTTTAATTACTTAATTTACTCTAAGTATTCTCTATTTTGTACTTGCACTGACGAGTCATTTGTTCATATTTAAAAATATTCCATTAAACTGATTGCTCTAACCCAGCACTTAATTATCGGCATCATTATTTATTAATGACACACTATTTAAAAATATTTAGCTCCCTATGTTTTATGCTGATACACCAAGGGATCGTAAATTTATAAAAATTATATTTTTCATCTGTATGTATTTATAGTCTCTGTAAAATTTAAATGGATTGCTAAATTTTATAATGGACTTATAGTGAAACTATAATCACATTTTTTAGAATTAATTCTGTATTGTGGATC
>JAQXAP010000031.1 GCA_029252865.1 Polaribacter sp. | reverse complement strand
TGTGTAATTCTTTATATAAGTGGGCAACTACGTCCAAAATTTCGGAATTTACATTAGGTTGCCATCCTGGATATTCTCCCGATAAATTAACATGAAATCCAGACAATTCAAAAGCAGATTTTAAAGAATTGGCTAAATCAGATTTATTGGTTTCTGATGAAGAGCGAGTCAAGCACCCAATTTTTATATGACCATTTTTTACAATTACTCTTGCTATATTGTTAGATGTTTCCACCAAATTAGGAATATCAGGACTCATTCTGTATACTCCGTTGTGAGCAGCATAAATAGATTTAATTAAACCTTCTTGAACCACTAATTCGATTACTTTTTCTGGTGCCGTTATTTCTTGAATATCAACAGTTAATTTAGGTTCTAATGTTAAAAATTCTTCTTTTATATTGTTGATAAGTAAGTTTGTTTCAAAAAGAAAAGCTTCCTTAGAAATTGTATCAATAGTTACAATAGCAAAACTTTCACGTGGAATGGCATTACGTAAACTGCCTCCGTTTATTTCTGAAATTCTTAAACCAAAATTTGTAAAGCCATCAAGTAACAAACGGTTCATAATTTTATTGGCATTTGCGAGCTCTTTAATGATGTCCATACCAGAATGTCCACCATTTAACCCTTTAACAGTGATTGAAAATGCGGTAGAATTTTTAGGTGTTTCTTCTTCGCGATAATTTCTTGTAGCTGTGATATCTACACCACCGGCACATCCTATCCCAATTTCGTTATCTTCTTCTGTGTCTAAATTTAAAAGAATCTCTCCTTCTAAAATTCCGCCTTCTAATCCCATTGCACCAGTCATGCCGGTTTCTTCATCAATGGTGAAAAGAGCTTCAATATTTGGGTGTTGTATATTGTCAGAAGATAAAATTGCCATAATTGCTGCAACTCCTAAACCATTATCAGCTCCTAAAGTGGTTCCATTGGCAGTAACCCAGTCACCATCAATTAGCATTTTAATGCCCTCTTTATCAAAATCAAAAACAGTATCGGAATTTTTTTGATGAACCATATCCAAGTGACTTTGCAAGACAACTGTTTTTCTGCTTTCAAGGCCTTTTGTTGCAGGTTTTTTGATAATGACATTACCAACTTTATCAACGATAGTATTTAGGTTTAGTTTTTTACCAAAATCTACCATAAATTGAATTACACGTTCTTCTTTTTTTGAAGGACGAGGAACTGCATTCAAATCTGCAAAGTGATTCCAAACTATTTTAGGTTCTAAATTTCTTACTGCATTACTCATTTCGTAAATTAATTTTTTGTGTAAAATTAGTTAATTTCTAAAACCATTTCTTGTGTTTCTTTTCTGACTTTTTTTAAATCTTTCATGTAACAATCATCAGCTCTGAAACCAACAGGAAGAGCTAAAATAGATTTTAGATTATGTGATTTTAGGTTTAGAATTTCATCATATTTATCAGGAATGAAACCTTCCATCGGGCAAGCATCAATTTTTTCTACTGCACAAACAGTCATTAGATTTCCTAATGCAATATATGCTTGGTTTTTATTCCATAGAAGCAATTCTTCTTGTGTTTTATTTTCAATATCTACAGTCAAGAAATCTTTAAAAGGTTTTGTTACTTCTTCGGGTGTATTTCTAATCTTCTGAACAAGATTAAAGTAGTTCTCCACTTCTTCAGTTGTGTAGTTGTTGGGCACACATATAACCAAAACATGAGAAGCTTCTAGTATTTGATTTTGATTAAAAGAATGTGGAATCAATTCTTTTTGAATTTCTTTGTTTTTAACTACAACCAGCTTTATGGGTTGCAAGCCGTAAGAGGTTGCTGTTAGGTTAAAAGCTTCTTTTAATGTATTTATTTGTTTTTCTGAAAGCTGTTTTTTAGTATCAAACTTTTTTACAGCATATCGCCATTTTAGATTATCTATAATATTCATGTTTATTAATTATTTTGCGAAAATACTTTATTCTTTTTGATGAATTAGGCCTATATGATTATAAAAATTTATGAAGGTATAGATGATTTTTTGTATCTTGAAAAGAAAAACTATGAATGAAGAATTTCTTCATTATGTTTGGAAATATCAGTTATTCTCATTTCATGATTTAAAAACTTCGATTGAAGAAGATTTAACAATTTTGAAAGTAGGGAGTCATAATCATAATTCAGGTCCAGACTTCCTTAATTCTAAAATAGAAATTAATAATCAGCTTTGGTTTGGTAATATTGAGATTCATGTAAAATCTTCTGATTGGTATGCGCATCACCATGAAATTGATCAGAACTACGATGCAGTTATTTTGCATGTTGTTTGGGAGGATGATGCAGCTATTTTTATGAAGGATAATAAACCTCTACCTGTCTTGGTGTTAAAAGATTTTGTTTTTAAGTCAGCTTTAAATAACTATCAAAATCTATTTTCAGTCAGACAAAGGTGGATTCCTTGTGAAATGGAAATAAGTTCCATTGACAACTTTACCATAGGTAATTGGAAAGAGCGTTTGTTTTTTGAACGTTTAGAGCGAAAATCGGATTCGATGGATGCGCTTTTGTTGTTGAATAAAAATGATTTTGAGGCTGTTTTATTTCAGTTATTAGCAAAGAATTTTGGATTAAAGGTTAATGGAGATGCTTTTTTCGATTTAGCGAAGTCTTTTGATTTTTCAGTCTTAAGAAAAGTTAGGTCTGATAAGCAACAATTATCAGCCTTATTATTTGGACAAGCGGGTTTTTTAGAGACAAAAATTGAGGAGGAGTATCATCGACAGTTAAAAATTGAATATAAATATTTACAGCATAAATATAGCTTGCAACCGATCGTAAATATGCAGTTTTCTTTTTTTAGAATGAGACCTTCCAACTTTCCAACCATTCGAATTGCTCAATTTGTTTCTTTGTATCATTTTCATCAAAATTTGTTTTCAAAAATAATCCAAATAGATTCTTTAAAAGGTTTTTATAAATTATTTGATGTGAGTATTAATCCATTTTGGAAAACACATTATACTTTTGATAAAATCTCAAAATCATCAGCCAAAAAAATAACAAAATCTTTTGTAGACTTATTACTAATAAACACAATCATTCCTTTAAAATTTTTATATCAAAAAAATAGGGGAGAAGTAAATGAAAACGAATTTTTAGATATTCTTCAGGAAATTAAATCAGAAAAGAACAGTATCGTTTCAAAATTTAATGAAATTGGAGTAAAAGCTAAAAACGCTTATGAATCTCAATCTTTAATAGAACTTAAAACTAATTTTTGCGAGAAAAAACTTTGTTTACAATGTGCAATAGGGGTGAAATTATTGAGTTCTGGGTTGACTAAATCTTAGTGTTTTTTGTATTAAAAATGAGAAACGCTTAAAAATTAATCATTTTTGAGCATTATTAAATGTTATTTAAAACGAAATTAATATAGGTTTTTATATTTACTTGGATTTTCCTCATTCATTATTTCGTAAATTTTTTCAAAAATATCTTCAGCAGAGGGTTTAGAGAAATAATCTCCATCTGTACCATAGGCAGTTCTATGCGCTTTTGCCGTTAAAGTTGCGGGTTTGCTATCTAAATGCATGTAACCGTTTTGGTTTTCTAAAATTTCTTGCAGAATATATGCAGAAGCTCCACCAGGGATATCTTCATCTATAATTAATAATTTATTCGTTTTGGCTAAACTTTTTACGCAATCATGATTTACATCAAAAGGGAGTAAGCTTTGCGCATCTATAATTTCTATATTTATAGATACTTGTTGCAATTCTTTTGCAACTTCTTCTACAATTCTCAACGTAGATCCGTAAGAAATAACAGTTAAATCGGCACCTTCTTTAATGGTCTCGACAACACCAATAGGTGTTTTATATTCTCCTAAATTTAAAGGTAATTCTTCTTTTAATCGGTATCCATTTAAGCACTCAATAACCAGCGCAGGTTCATCACCTTCTAGTAAGGTGTTATAAAATCCTGCTGCTTTTGTCATGTTTCGGGGAACTAACACATGAATTCCTCTGACATTATGTATGATTCCTGCCATGGGAGAACCTGCATGCCAAATGCCTTCCAGTCTATGTCCACGTGTTCTTATGATCAAGGGCGCTTTTTGTCTTCCAAAAGTTCTGTATTGAAGTGTCGCTAAATCATCACTCATAATTTGCAACGCATATAGCAAATAATCTAGATACTGTATTTCCGCAATTGGTCTTAAACCACGCATTGCTAAACCAATACCTTGTCCGATAATTGTTGCTTCCCTAATACCAGTATCTGCTACTCTTATTTCTCCATATTTTTCTTGAAGACCCTCTAAACCCTGATTTACATCACCTATAAAACCAGCATCTTCGCCAAAGATTATGACTTCTGGGTGTTTCTTTAATATTGCATCAAAGTTGTCTCTCATGATGACTCTTGCGTCAACTAAAGTTTTATTTTTAGCATAAGTCGGTTTTTTTTCTGATACATCTAAGGCATTAAAGTCTGATTCACTATAAAGGTGTGATGAGAAGGCTTGGGTAGCTATTTTTATTGTTTTTTTTATGAAATTTTGAAGTAATATCTTTTCTGCAAAACTTTCATCTTTTAAATAACGTAGCGATTTTCTAGTTGCCGATAAAACATCTTTTCTACTGGGTTCTACTATGGCAATCAAATCTTCTTTATACTTGGTTATAAAAGTACCGTTTTTACTTTTTTCAGCAACATTCTCTAATAATTGACAAGCAGTTGTAACTTCTTGTTTTATCTCATTAATATAGGCGCTCCATGCATTTCTCTTAGCACTTAGCACTTCTTTTTTTGCTTCTTTTTCTAGTATTATAATTTCTTCTTCAGAATCTATAAAACGTAAAGTTTCACCATCATCAGTTTCTAGCTCAAAGTCTAAAATCCATTTTCGCATTTTTTGAATACAATCGTGTTCTTTTTCCCAATCCAACCTTTCAGCTCCTTTATATCTCTCATGAGATCCAGATGTTGAATGACCTTGAGGTTGTGTTAATTCCTTAACGTGAACTAAGATTGGTACGTGTTCTTCTCTTGCAATTTTTGCTGCTTTATTGTAAGTATCTATTAGTTGTACATAGTCCCAGCCATTTACTACAAAAATTTCATAACCATTTGCATTTTCTTCTCTTTGAAATCCTTTTAATATTTCTGAAATACTTTCTTTAGTTGTTTGATGTTTTGCGTGAACAGAAATA
Source organism: Polaribacter sp. (assembly GCA_029252865.1). Classification (GTDB taxonomy): domain Bacteria; phylum Bacteroidota; class Bacteroidia; order Flavobacteriales; family Flavobacteriaceae; genus Polaribacter. The sequence goes on along the minus strand of JAQXAP010000031.1, from coordinate 4,662 downwards.
CCGTATTCATCATCCCAAACACTCATGAGCATTGGCACTTGTAAAACACCTGCAGCATTTATTGTTTCAAAAAATAGACCTTCACTTGTGCTTGCGTTTCCGATCGTTCCCCAAGCCACTTCGTTTCCTTTATTTGAAAATTTAGATTTATGCTGCACACTTTTTTCGTGTCTATAGATTTTTGATGCCTGAGCTAAACCCAGTAAGCGGGGCATTTGAGCGGCAGTTGGTGAAATATCTGAGCTTGAATTGTATTGATTTGTTAAATTTTTCCAAGTACCGTCTTCATTTAAACTATGAGTAGAAAAATGTCCTCCCATTTGTCTACCTGCCGACATAGGATCAGCTTTAATATCTGTGTGTGCATATAAGCCCGCAAAGAATTGTTGTGGTGTTAGCTCGCCAATGGCCATCATAAAGGTTTGATCTCTATAATAACCAGATCTAAAATCTCCAATTTTAAAGGCCTTGGCCATTGCCAATTGTGGCACTTCTTTTCCATCACCAAAAATTCCAAATTTTGCTTTTCCAGTTAAAACCTCTCTGCGCCCTAATAAACTGCACTCTCTGCTAATTTTAGCAATTCTGTAATCATTTAAAACTTCTGTTTTAAAATCCTCAAAAGAAAGTTTTTGTTTATTGTCACTTTGTGTTTCTTGCAGCATTTTATCGGGTGTTTGAAAACGAATGTAAAGATAGTTTTTTTAGTTGATATTTAAAATAAATAATAAATTATTGATAATATGATACTTTATTTCGTTTTTGTAAGGTTTATTTTTGAGATAATGTAAATAAAGTGGGTTTCATTTTCACAATATATTTTTTTTGATGAATTGATGTGACTAGTTGAAATATCCAATTATAAGGTTCTTTTGTTGTTTAATGTTTTTTATTTATCACAGATTACTATTATCTGATTAAAAAGAATAATATTTTTCGTGGGTGTTCTTTTAATTATTTTTGAGAACTTTATAAAAATCCTCTTCTAAAAAAATTATAAATAGATTTTACATCGGTAGATAATGAAAATCTTATTTTTTGAGGATATGCCGCTTGAGCTATTTCCCAACCATTATTTGAGTATAGGGGAAAATAGATTTCGAAGATTTCATGAATAAAGTTAAATCGAATTCCACTCTCATAGGCAAAGTAAAGTGGTTGGTTTCTGTTCTTTAAAAAAGCGACATCGTTATATGTCTCTATCCATTTCCAAATTCCGACACTTGAATTGTTTGAAATCATAAATTGATTTGCAAACCTTGTGGGTAATACCGATTTAAATCCTCCTTCCGTAATTATATATTGTTGACTAAAAAAACCAGTATCTTCAGACCTTCCTACATAATTTAATTGGAACAAATAATCATTACTTCTGTCTAAACCAAAACTGAAATAATCTTCTTTAGTTTTATTATTAAAAAATACTCCAGCAAAGAATCTAAAATCTAATTGGGTATCTTTAGCGGTTAATGTTCTATATCTTAGGTCTAAAGAAGCTTTAGAAAAATTTTTTGCAAATTCTGTACTAAAACTATATCTAAACTCTTTTATGATATCAGGGTTTGTGTAGTTATAGCTTAAACTAAAAACACTGTAATTGTCTTGTGCTGTTTTTGTTGTACCATTTCCTACTTCTTTATTTATATGGGTTAGTTTAGCCCTTACTGATTCTGATGTTGCATCTCTTAATGTTTTCCTTTTAAAGATAAAATCTACATATGGAATGAATGAATTGTAGGATAGACCTAGGTCATAATCAGAAGTACTTCCAAATAAACCGTATTTTATTTTTTGTAAATTTGTTTCCTCTAAAAATTGGTTATACTGAAATGAAAATTGCCCAACAGCTGTTTTGCTTTTTGTTGCATAATAAGGAGCTACTCTAAATTCGAAATTTCTTTTTATAAGAGGTTTATTGTGCAGTTGAACACCTAAAATTAATCCATTATAAAGATTATAATTGATGTCTGGTTGATAAAATATTTGATTATATTGTGGAGTGCTAACGTCCATTAGCAATGAGAATTTTATAGGTTTGTTCAGTATTTTTTTATTAATTTTTTTCCAGTTATTTAATGTGTTTAATTCTGGGTATAGATTTTCATAATTCAATGCAAACGTGTTGTATTTTCCTTTCTTAAATTTAACATTTCTGGTGCTGTCAACATTGCATACCCATTTTTTTAAAGCCACATCTTTACCTTTTAACGCGTAAATTGCTACTGGAGTAATTATGTTTCTTTTGTTTTTAATAGTAACAGATATGCTGTCTTCTTCTACCTTAATATGTTCTATTGTATGATCTATTTTTTTACTAGTCTTAATAAAATCATTAAAAAACCATTCTAAATCTTTGGTTGTTTTTGAAGAAATTAAATCATTGAATTTCTTACTTGATATAATTTTTAATTGATTTTTTTGATAAAATTCTTGAATTGATTGGTTTAAAATACTGTCTCCTAGATAGCCTTTTAAAAAGCGAAAACCCAAACCGGCTTTATACTTACTTCCTATTTTTCTGTTAAAGTTGGATAGTGAATCGGAAGATGTGTTTAATGCTTGGTCTAAAAATTGACGCGCTACGGATTGATAAATAAAAGGGTATTTATCATTAAAATCTAATTTTGATATATTAAAAGTTTTCAAAGGCCAAATGTTAGAGGCATTCCCTAATAGTTTGACTTCAGGATAAAATCTTTCTACATATTCAATCATTAAATAATTTTGAATACCATCAATAAGCCAATAATCTTTTCGTTTATTTAATAATATTGTATTTTCTAAATATCTTTTTGTTAAAGCTTTAAACATTGTAATGTCCCACTTAAAGGTATCAGAAAAAGGTCTAAGGAATTTTGGTAATTGATTTAATCCAAAAATAGGGTTTTTACTCTGCGTCGCTTTATCTATGAAAATCTCTACATGCGGGTATTTTCCAAGGTAATCTTGTATGAAAATGAGCTCCCTATTTAAAATATTTGTCGTTAAATTAAAATCTAATTCATCAGCGAAAACATCTGTATGAACAGTCAATGTTTTTGTTGTAAAACTTTTTAATTGTTGTCTTTTATTGATTCCTAAAATAACATCAGTTTTATTTTTTCCAACTAGATAATAGTTAGTTGCTTCTTTCTTTTTAGTTCTATATTGGTACAAATTAGATTCTACGATGAATTTTTTAGGTACGTCAATTTCAATTTTAAAATCTGTTCCTTTTTCATATAAATCATCTAGATTTAAGTTGCTCATATATTGCCAGCCATTGTTATAGATAGCGGGGGTTATATACCAGTTTCTAAGATGATACCCTTTTTTTGTTTTGCCATATTTAGTAAAACGTGCACTTGGTATTTTTACAATATAAGTGACTGAAATTTTAATTTTTGAATTTGGATATAAGGGTTCTTTAAGAGAAACCTTTATAATGTCTGCCTGATTTTTTAGTTCTTTAAAATGAACGTTTTCAAAATTTACAGATAGACTTTTTATAGTAGAGGACCCTAAATCTTTTTCTTTTGCAAAATAAAGATCTTTTTTAAAATCTTTAATAAACCTTTTAGATAAAGGAGTTTTTCTATCTCTGTAACTATTTGCCCAATTATGAAGGTAGATGTTTGTTAAAATTGAATCTGATGTGTTATGGAATACGATTTCTTGTTGAATTTTTAACTCATCTTTTCGTGGGTCTAATTTAGATTTAATGTTGATAGAATTTTGCTGTGAAAACACAAATGTTGTCGCAAAAAGACAAAGAAGCAATATGGAATAATGATTTTTCAAGTAAATCTTAGAAAATTTGTTTTTATTTAAAAAAAAAGAGAGTTATAACGGGCTATTTCGTAATATACACAGCCCGCTATTTTATTAAAAAATATTTTAGAAGTTAGGTTTAAATTGATATTTAGCATAGAAGTTATTTAGGTGCTCCACAGCTTCATCTGCAGTGTCTACAACTCTAAATAAATTTAAGTCTTTTTCACTAATATTTCCTTCTTCGAGTAGTGTGTTTTTGATCCAATCTAACAAGCCAGACCAAAATTTTGTACCTACTAGAATAATAGGAAAACGACCAATTTTTTTAGTTTGAATTAAAGTAATTGCTTCAAAAAGTTCATCCATAGTTCCAAAACCACCGGGCATTACAACAAAACCTTGTGAGTATTTTACAAACATTACTTTTCTAACAAAAAAGTAATCAAAATCTAAACTTTTTCCTTGATCAATCCATGGGTTGTCATGTTGTTCAAAGGGTAGCTCTATATTAAGACCAACAGAACTTCCTTTTCCTCTGTGAGCCCCCTTATTACCAGCTTCCATTATTCCTGGTCCACCTCCGGTAATCACGCCATAACCGTTTTGTGTTAATTTAAAGGCAACCTCTTCTGCTAGTTTATAGTATGGGTCTTCGGGTTTTGTTCTTGCAGATCCAAAAATAGATACAGAAGGACCAATTTTACTTAATTTCTCATATCCTTCAACAAACTCAGCCATTATTTTAAATATAGCCCAAGAATCGTTTGTTTTTATTTCATTCCACGTTTTTGTTTGTAGTTTTTCTTTTATTTTTCTGTCGTCATTCGTCATGTCAGTATTTTTTATTTTTTATTTTTTTTGAAAAAACAATGCTGGCTAAAATAGTTCTTTTTTCAAAAACTTAGCAGT
>JAQXAP010000027.1 GCA_029252865.1 Polaribacter sp. | reverse complement strand
TTTTCGCTTCCAATTTTTGCATAAAAAACGATGTGCAAAAGCACATCGCCTAATTCTTTTTTTATTTCTGGTAAATCATTTTCGAGAATGGCATCAGCAAGTTCATACGTTTCTTCAATAGTAAGATGACGCAGACTTTCTAAAGTTTGTTTTTTATCCCACGGACACTTCTCACGGAGATCGTCCATAATATCTAACAATCTATTAAAAGCAGCTAACTGATCTTCCCTAGAATTCATTCTTATGATTTAGTTTCAACTTCTTCAGTCGTTTTTGCTTCCTCAATTTTAGAAAAATCCATTCCAGCTTTTACCAAAGCGTTAAACCATTGAACAACTTTTTTAATGTTAGAAGCATATACTCTTTCTTCATCATAACCTGGCAAAACTTCAGCGAAAAAAGCTGTTAAATTTTTGCTACTTTCTTTATGTGAAAGTGCTTCTTTACCTGCTGTTTTTTCAAACATGTAAGTAAAAACATCTAATAAAGGTACATCCTCTTCGTATGTATAGATCGCAATGTTTTCTAATAAACTTACGTTTTGAGTAGCATTAATTGCTACACGCTTATTATCTATTAAAGATTCTGCAATTACTGCATTTTTAGATTGTGAGATTACTTTAAATAATCCTGGTTTTCCTGTTACGCTTATAATTTTACTAAATTCCATTTTGTTATTTTTATGTCTTGTTAGACTATTTACCTTTTTTTGCATTAGGGAAACGCATTCTATAATCTGCATTAATTTTCCCTTTAGAAATATTTTCTAACTTCTTTTTTATCAACCTTTTTTTCAGTGTTGAAAGTTTATCTGTGAATAAGATTCCGTCAATATGATCATATTCATGTTGAAAAACACGCGCTGCTAAACCATCTAAAGTTTCAGTATGCGTATTAAATGATTCGTCTTGATACTCAATCGTAATTTTAGGTTGTCGAAAAACATCCTCTCTAACATCGGGTATACTGAGGCAACCTTCGCTAAAAACCCATTCCTCACCTTCTTCTTTTATAATTTTAGCATTTATAAAAACTCTATTGAAGTTTTTTAAGACTTCTCTATCTTTTTCAGTTAAATCTTCGTCATCTGCAAAAGGAGAAGCATCAATAATAAACAAACGAATGGCTTTACCAATCTGTGGTGCGGCTATACCAACACCAGAAGCGTTGTACATTGTTTCCTTCATATTAGAAATTAATTTTTCTAAATTGGGGTAATCTGCATCAATTTCTGTTGCTACTTTGCGTAAAACAGGGTCTCCATAAGCTACAATTGGTAATATCATTTTCTTTTTTTTAATGACTGCAAAAATACAAAGTTTGCTACTTCAATAAAATTATTTATTATACAAATATGATTGTAAAATAATAGTTGCACTAATTTCATCAACTAAAGCCTTGTTTTGGCGTTGTTTTTTGTTTAAACCACCATCAATCATTGTTTGAAAAGCTATTTTTGAAGTAAAACGTTCGTCAATTCTTAATAGTGGAATTTGTGGAATTTGATTTTTAAGTTTTTTTAGAAACGGAAGTATCAAAGCTTCACTCTCGCTATCTGTATTATTTATTTGTTTTGGTTTACCAACCACAAAGAGTTCTACCTGGTTTTTAGAAACATATTTTTTTAGAAAAGGAATTAAATCATCGGTGTTTACCGTTGTTAAACCTGAGGCAATAATCTGAAGCTCGTCAGTTGCTGCTATTCCTGTTCTTTTTTTTCCGAAATCGATGGCGAGAATTCTACCCAAATTATATGTTTTTTTGCAAAAATAAAAGTTATAATTTAATAATAATAGATTAATTAAAATATTATCAATTAGTAAACTAAGTTTTTTTTCATTTAACATTGTTTAATTTAACAATTGTATTTTAAACAACACGGAATAATTTGTTTAAATAAAGTATATTTGTTCCGTTTTTTGCCGATAGATTTATATTTGCAAAAATTAATTTATTAATATGAAAGACATTAGAGAAACTATAGAAGCGGCTTGGGAAAATCGTGAATTGTTGAAAGAAGAAAATACAATTAATACGATTAGAAAAGTTATTTCGTTACTAGATAAAGGAGAATTGAGAGTTGCCGAGCCATTCGATGGCGGGTGGCAAGTGAATGAATGGGTAAAAAAAGCGGTTGTTTTATATTTCCCTATTCAAAAAATGGAAACTTTAGAAGCTGGTATTTTTGAATATCACGATAAAATGCCTTTAAAAACTGATTACGCAGCGCAGGGAGTTCGTGTAGTCCCTGGAGCTTCTGCTCGTCAAGGGGCATATCTTTCGTCGGGTACTATTTTAATGCCAAGTTATGTTAATATTGGTGCTTATGTAGATGAAGGAACTATGATTGATACTTGGGCTACTGTTGGTTCTTGTGCACAAATTGGTAAAAATGTTCATCTTTCTGGTGGTGTTGGTATTGGTGGTGTTTTAGAGCCATTACAAGCTGCCCCAGTAATTATTGAAGATGGCGCTTTTATAGGTTCGCGTTGTATTGTTGTGGAAGGAGTAAGAGTAGGTAAAGAAGCGGTTTTAGGTGCTAATGTGGTATTAACAATGAGTACTAAAATTATAGATGTGACAGGTGATGTGCCAGTTGAAACAAAAGGAGCTGTACCAGCTCGTTCTGTTGTAATTCCTGGTAGTTATACCAAGAAGTTTTCTGCAGGAGAATTTAACGTACCTTGTGCTTTAATTATTGGAAAGAGAAAAGAAAGTACTAACAAAAAGACTTCTTTAAATGATGCTTTACGTGAATATGACGTGGCAGTTTAATATTTAAAATAGCTATGACAAAGATTACTGCAATTATACCCACTTTAAATGAAGAAATTCATATTGAAGATGCTATTAGATCTGTAAGTTTTGCTGATGAGATTATTGTTATAGATTCTTTTAGCACAGACAAAACTTTAGAATTAGCTAAAAATCATACTGTAAAAATCATCAAACGAAAGTTTGATGATTTTTCTTCTCAAAAAAACTTCGCTATAAGTCAAGCTACTCATGATTGGATTTATATTTTAGATGCAGATGAGAGAGTGACTCCAGCAGTTGAACAAGAAATTATAGCAGCAGTTAAGAATCCGCAAGATTTTGTTGGTTTTTATTTAAGACGAACTTTTTATTTTTGTGGAAAGAAGATAAATTATGGTGGTTGCCAAAGAGATAAAGTTATCCGTTTATTTTTAAAAGAGTTTTGTAAATATTCAGGTGTAGTTCACGAAACAATAACGGCTAATGGTAAAATAGGTTTTTTTAAAAATAAAATTGAGCATTATTCTTATAAAAACTATGATCATTATATTTCCAAGATGAACCACTACGGAGCTTTAAGAGCGAAACAGTTTTATCAGGAAGGAAAAAAGGTGAATTTATTTCATATTTTGGTGAAACCTCCTGCTAGATTTGTTATTCATTATTTTATAAGAAGAGGTTTTTTGGATGGGTTTCCAGGTTATATTTTTGCCAAAACCCAATCCTATAGTGTTTATACCAAATATTTAAAATTATGGCTTTTAAATAAAGGAATAAAGAAAGTTTAATTCTTTTGATAAAAATTATAATTTTTTAAAAGTCTATTTGACTTGTAAGTAAAAAAAGCAAATAATTGCCAAAAAGGACGAATAACCTCCCTTATTATCTTTTTGTAACTCGCTATTCCTTTCTGCTGCAAAGTAGTGCCACCTAAGTTATAGTCGTTACTGATTACATATTTTTTTGTAGTAACCAGCACCGGAGTTTTGTGCTTAAAAACGTCTTGCTTCAATACGTCTATCGGTGAATAAATGGTTTTTAAATTTTTAAAAAGATTTTTTGCTGCTTTTTTTCCAATAATTTGTGCAGTAGTTTGCAAAGGTGGAACTAAGAATAGTTGCGTAAATTCTTTTTTATGGAGTGAGTAAAAGCCTTTCCTTCCGGAAATATCTACAAAATCGTTTGTTGTTATTTCATTAAAAATTTCAGGTAAATCTTTAAAAAAGGACTCATCCACGAGTGCGTCATCTTCTAGAATAATAGCAAATTTTTCTTTTTGGTTTTGTATTTCTCTCCAGAGTTCAAAGTAAGTTTTGGTTAAACCAATTTCTCCATCATTCAAATTTGGATAATGAGTACATATATTAAAATCTTTTTTTGCTTTTTTTAAAAATTTAGTAGGCAATTCTTTTCCGTAAACAGCAGAAAACCTGGTAATTGGAATGTTCAAAGTTTTAAATTGATTCTCCATAAAGTTTTTACGCTTAAGGCTTTTATCAAGATTTATGTAATATACTTTGTATGATTTCATAATTTTATCCAATTTTCACAAGCTACTTCATTTTCTTTATCGACAAACCATTTTTTTGGAGCGATCACTGTTTTGTAATCATTTTTATTTAACCAGGCTCCCCACCAAGAAAAACTGCTGTTGGCAATTATATTATGCTTGCATAAACTCATCAAATATATGTCTTCATGCGGAATAGATTTATTATTAATGTATAAAGCATTTTCAATTATTAGATTTTCTTTAGTCCAGTATATGTCATCAGAAAATACGAAAAATGAAAGATTTAAATATTTACTTTTTATTATCTCAATTGCTCTGTTATAATAATCAAGGTTACATGTTCCATGTATACTGTTGGCTTTTTTATCAGAGATATAATCTCCTCTCCTAATATGAATGGAACAACTATTTTCTAATAATTTAATTTTTTCGGCAATTTTCTCCATCTCTGAAGATGTTTTTTGATTGATAACAAATTCTGTTAATAATGTATTTCTTATTTTCTTAAAATATTTTTCAGTTTGAAAATACCCTTTTATGTATTCATTACCTTTTAACGTCTTCAGGTTTTCATTAAATATTAAATTCTTTTCTTTTTTTGATTTCTTTAGTCCGATTTTTCCTAAAAATATAGAGAGGGAATTAGCTGTCTTTAAATCGATTTTATATTTATCGAGTTGATAGCCTCCGTGTAATTTGTATTTTTTTACTTTTGATAGATCAAGTTTTACGGCATAACCTTCAAGGGCCAAAGCCTTAGCATATGCATATTGAAACATTTGATTTCCTAGTCCACCAAGTATTCGTACAATTATCATCTTAGTATTTATATTTAAAAGGAGAAACTTTAGGGAAAGGCCAAGATACAAATGTTAGCTCACTTTTTTTATGTATTTAATTACGAAAATTATTAATATTTAATATTTGGTTTAGGTTGTTTTTTGTTATTAAAATATAAGTATTTCGTCGTGTAATAATAGGCTGATAAAAGGCTATCCATTTTTTCTGTAACATCCATTTTATTGGATTTTATATCTCGATATGAATTATTATTTAGACTGTAGAGAGCAGCTTTTTTTGATCTATTTGTTTTTTCATAATAATACTCGTCTTGTATTAATCCAACTGCGCCTTCACCTTTATTTTGAGTATAGATAAAAGCAGCGGTGTTTGCTGCAGTGCTGTCCAACAAATCCCTTCCCAAAGTATAATTTGTGTAATCAATTTTGGCTATACTCGCGGCGGTAGGAAAAATATCTATTAATTTGGCATATTTATCTACAATTTGAGTTTTCGTATATTTTGGTGCGTGAATAAAGCAAGGAGTATGATTTAATTGAATTCCGAGATTTACCTCATTATTATTTAAGCCTTTTATTCCTTTTAAGTTAATACTATGATCTCCAAAAAAGACAAATATAGAATTATCATAATAACCAGATTCTTTTGTTCTGTCTAAAAAACGAGCAACATTAAAGTCTAAATATCGAAGTCCATTTAGTTGATTTAGTGATCTAAAGCCTCCATTTAGTATTGTCTTTTCATCAATTTCATTTTCTAAAATAGGTGTAAAACTTTCTTTCTTGGTAGGCACTGTAAAAGGCATGTGGTTTGTAGCTGTTTGGATGTATGTCACAAAAGGTTTCCCTTTTTCGTGTAATTTTTTTAACTTTTTGTCAGCCTCTTTAAATAAGTCGTAATCATCAATTCCCCATACATCAGCTCTGTTTTCTTCTTCAAAACTACCTTCTTCATATATTTTTAATTCTTTTATGTTTGATTGAAAGACTCCTCTAATATTTGCCCAATTTGCAGAGCCTCCCAAGAAATATGATTTTTCATAGCCTTTAAATTGATCAAAAATAATGCGCTGATCAATAATCATAGGGTTTCTGGATGCTGTTTTAACATCCTCAATATCTGGTAAGCCTGTAATACTTGCGAAAACACTTCCAGCTGTACCTGGTTTATGAACATAGAATTTAGAAAAACTTAAGCTTGCTCCAATTATGGAATCCATTTTAGGAGTACTATTTATTGGGTTTCCGTAAAAACTCATTGGAGCTGTCCCCACTGATTCTAGCATAACAAAAATTATGTTAGGTTTTGCTTTATAAGTATTTCCAAAAGTTACTTTTTTTTCAAAATTAATCGTGTCTTTTGGTAAGTTTAAGTGTTTCGCAATTACTGGATAATAAGTTTTAAATTTTTCGATATCCACACCTTCACTTCTAAAAGCAAAACTATCAAAGAAGTATAAAACAGGGTTTAAAGTAAATTGATTTATTGAGTTGGTTTTTGAGAAAAAAGCCTCACTCCATCTGAGAGGATAATGAGTTACACTATTATAAATACCAAAGGATAAGGTTAGGATTGTGAAAATAAAATAGATTGCTTTTATTTTTTTTGTTATTTCTAGTTGCCTTTTAGAAAATATGTTAAATACATAAGAGGTGAATTTGTAGATAATAAAACTGAGTATTAAAAGACCTAGAAGCCCTTTATAAATCGGGTAACTTTCAATTAAAACTTGAGTTGAAATTTTTAAATCACCTAAAAACCGGAGAGAGGAAGCGTCTAAACGAATTGCTAAATACTCATAATATCCAAAATCGAACAAGTAAAAAAGTGTTAAAACTAAATATGTCAGAACTAGATAAATTGTTCCTATTTTTTTATCAGTCTTACCTTTTAAAAAGTTATAATTTCTAATTAAAACAATTATTGCTAGAGGAAAAAAAGCAATAATAGCAAGTTTTAAATCAAAACGAAAACCGAGCAATATAGATTTTTGAATTTCTGGTGCAGAAATATTTCCTAGTGGCCCAAAATTGTAATAGAAAATGGCTCTAAAAATAGAGTTAAAAACAAATAGAAAAAAAATATTTGTAAAGATGTATTTTATGTAGTTCGGAGTTTTTTTAAACATATATTTTGTTTGGGTTAACAAAGGTACTATTTTACAATTATTAATAATAAAAACAATTAAGTAAAACAAAAATAGCTTAAAAATTTTAATGGATATAAGTAGAGTTAAAGAGTTGTTTTGCTCTTATTAAAAGGAATTATTTGGTGATAAAACTGATTAAAAGTTGCAATAATTGGTTGGTGTTATTTTTACTGACAAAAAATGAAAAAGCTTGCTGAGATACTTTATTATTATTTTGGCTAGTGTCCTTTAAAATCATTTTAATAAATATGTAATTCATTTTTTTGCATAGCATATATTATGTAGTAAATTTG
>JAQXAP010000010.1 GCA_029252865.1 Polaribacter sp. | reverse complement strand
GGTATTAGTGTAATATTAAGAGATGCTGCTGAGAAGTTTGGTGTGAAAGAATGTGTCTTAGGAATGGCACATAGAGGGCGTTTAAATACATTAGTAAACATCTTTAAAAAACCTGTAAGAGACTTATTTAGTGAGTTTGAGGGAAAAGATTTTGAGGATCAAAATATTGATGGAGATGTAAAATATCATTTAGGTTTAACATTGAGCAAAACCTACAGAGATGGTAACGAGATCAAAATGAACTTAGTTCCAAATCCATCTCACTTAGAAACTGTTGCATCTGTAGCAGAAGGAATTACAAGAGCAAAAATAGATAGAAAATATAATGGTGATGCTAGTAAAATATTACCAATTATAATACATGGTGATGCAGCAATTGCCGGACAGGGAATTGCTTATGAAATCGTTCAAATGGCAAAATTAAATGGCTACAAGACTGGTGGATCAATTCACATCGTGATAAATAATCAAATAGGTTTTACCACGAACTACTTAGACGCACGATCAAGCACGTATTGTACAGATGTTGCTAAAGTAACTTTATCTCCTGTCTTACATGTAAATGCTGATGATACTGAAGCTGTTTGTCATGCAATGGAAATGGCATTAGAATTTAGAATGCGATTCAAATCAGATGTATTCATAGATTTGTTAGGATACAGGAAGTACGGACATAATGAAGGTGACGAGCCTCGTTTTACCCAACCAAAATTATATAAAGCAATTTCTAAGCATCAGAACCCAAAAGACATCTATGCAGAACAACTGATTAAAGAGGGTTCCATTGATACCTCATACTTAAATGAGATTACGATCGAATTCAAACAAATGCTTGAAAAAGAATTTGATGAAGCAAAGAAAGTAAATACATCAAAAGTTAGAGAGTTCATGCAATCTACTTGGAAAAATTATAACCGTCAGAAATTAGATACAATGCTACTTGATGATGACACTAAATATGATGTTGAGAAATTAAAAAATATTGCAAAAGTGGTCTCCACGGTTCCAGAAAACGTAAAATTTGTTCGTAAAGCGGAAAGAATATTAAATGGGAGGAAAAAAATGGCTTTCGAGACCAACCAATTAGATTGGGGCATGGCAGAAAACCTTGCTTATGGATCTTTAATGGAAGAAGGCTATAATGTACGCATATCAGGACAAGATGTAGAAAGAGGAACTTTTTCACACAGGCATGCTATTTTGCGTGATGAAATTACTGAAGAAAGAATTAATTTACTCAATACCAACCCAAATAATAAAGGACAAATGACGATTTACAATTCGTTGTTGTCTGAATACGGTGTGCTTGGTTTTGATTATGGCTACGCCATGGCAAACCCCGACACCTTAACTATTTGGGAGGCACAGTTTGGAGATTTCTCTAACGGTGCTCAAATAATGTTTGACCAATATATTGCAGCTGCAGAGGACAAATGGAAAATACAGAATGGAATTGTAGTGTTATTACCTCATGGTTATGAAGGACAAGGTTCTGAACATTCATCTGCAAGAATAGAGCGATATTTACAATTATGCGCAGTAGACAATATGACTGTTGCAAATTGTACAACACCTGCAAACTTTTATCATTTGTTACGTAGACAAATGAAACGTAAATATAGAAAACCATTAATTGTTTTTACTCCTAAAAGTTTATTACGTCATCCAAAAGTAGTGAATACTGTTGAAGAATTAGCTACTGGAGAATTTCAGGAAGTTATAGATGACACATTAGACCCTAAAAATGTGAAAAAACTTGTTTTCTGTATGGGTAAATTCTATTACGATTTGCTAGAAGAAAGAGAAAAATTAGAACGAAATGATATTGCTTTGGTAAGAATTGAGCAACTATTCCCTCTACATTTAGAAAAGATTCAAAAAGTAATTGACAGATATCCAAATGTTACAGAATATATTTGGGCACAAGAAGAACCAAGAAATATGGGAGCTTGGAGTTTTATGTTAGAACGTATGGAATTAGTCAAATTAAATGTGCGTTCACGTAAATATTACGCAGTACCAGCGGCGGGCTCTAGCACAAGATATAAAAAACGCCATAAAGCTGTTATAGATAGTGTTTTCAACAATGAGTAAGATGCGTTAAGGATTAAAACGACATCCTTTTCTTTATCGCCTGAAGCACTAAAAAAAGAGATATTAAATTTAAAGCTGAAATAAGTACAGCAAAAAGTAAAATAAGAACTGATGATTTTAGAAATGAAAGTTCCTTCTCCGGGAGAATCGATTACAGAGGTAGAAATTGCAACTTGGTTAGTTGAAGATGGAGATTATGTTGAAAAAGATCAAGCTATTGCAGAAGTAGATTCTGATAAAGCAACTTTAGAATTGCCTGCTGAAGAGTCTGGGATTGTAACTTTAAAGGCGGAAGAAGGTGATGCCGTGGCTGTTGGTGCAGTTGTTTGTTTAATAGATACAAGTGCTGCAAAACCAGAGGGTGATACTATAACTACAGAAGCGCCAAAAGAAGAAAAGAAAGTTGAGGCAAAAGCAACACCAAAAGTAGCGACCTATGCAACAGGAACAGCTTCTCCTGCAGCTAAAAAAGTATTAGCTGAAAAGGGAATAGATGCTTCTAACATAAAAGGAACTGGAAAAGATGGGAGAATTACCAAAGATGACGCCGTAAAAGCAGTACCGTCTATGGGAACGCAACCAGCAAATGGATCAAGAGGTACATCTCGCAAAAAAATGTCTATGCTACGTAGAAAAGTTGCAGAACGTCTAGTCGCTGTGAAAAGCGAAACAGCGATGTTAACTACTTTTAACGAGGTAAACATGCAGCCAATCTTTGACTTACGTAAAGATTTTAAAGAAGACTTTAAAGCAAAGCATGGCGTTGGTTTAGGATTTATGTCATTCTTTACATTAGCGGTTGTTAGAGCTCTAAAATTATATCCTGATGTCAATTCTATGATTGATGGAGATTTCCAAATCAAGAATGATTTTCAAGATATTTCTATAGCAGTTTCAGGGCCAAAAGGTTTAATGGTTCCTGTAATTAGAAATGCTGAAGATTTATCTTTTAGAGGTGTAGAATCTGAAGTAAAACGTTTAGCAATAAGAGCTAGAGATGGTCAAATAACAATTGATGAAATGACTGGTGGAACTTTTACAATTACAAATGGTGGTGTATTTGGTTCTATGTTATCTACGCCTATTTTAAATCCTCCTCAAAGTGGAATTTTAGGAATGCACAACATTGTTAACAGACCAATGGCAGTAAATGGTGAAGTTGTAATTCAGCCAATTATGTATATTGCTTTGTCTTACGACCACAGAATAATAGATGGTAGAGAATCTGTTGGTTTCTTAGTAGCTGTCAAAGAGGCTTTAGAAAACCCAGTGGAATTGTTGATGGATAACAACCCAACAAAAGCATTAGAAATGTAATTTTCTGAACAATAAAATAGATAAAAAAAACCAAGCAAAAGCTTGGTTTTTTTTATCTTTAAAATTCATTATTTGAATAAAATAATACTTGATTGATTAACTTGCCATAAAAAGCTACAATGTCAAAAAATCCTGAATTAGAACTTGCACTACAATTTATTGATAAGACAGATAGAAATATCTTTGTTACAGGAAAGGCAGGTACAGGTAAAACCACTTTTTTACACCAAATTAAAAGAGAATCTCTAAAAAGAATGGTTATTGTAGCGCCAACAGGTGTTGCCGCAATTAATGCAAAAGGGGTTACTATTCATTCTTTTTTTCAAATGCCATTTGGGCCTATTTTACCAAACCAAATTGCAAATACATCAAATGCACAACGTAAATTTAACAAGACGAAGATTGATATTATAAAATCTTTAGATTTAATAATTATTGATGAAATCTCTATGGTTCGTGCAGATTTGTTAGATGGCATAGATCAGGTAATGCGTCGTTATAAAAACCGAAATAAAGTTTTTGGTGGCGCGCAAGTTTTAATGATTGGAGATTTACAACAATTAGCGCCAGTTGTTAGACCAAATGAGTGGAGTTTATTACAACAACATTACAATACCGTTTACTTTTTTAGCTCAAAAGCCTACCAAGAAGCAAATGTTGTTTCTATAGAATTAAAACATATTTATCGTCAGAAAAATGAAGACTTTATTACAATATTAAATGAAATTAGAAATGATAACTTATCAGAGAAATCTGCCAAAATATTAAATGATCGATATAAACCTAGCTTTTCTCCGACTAAAGAAGATGGTTACATCACGCTGACAACGCACAATAATAGAGCCAATTTAATTAACAATTCTGAACTAAATAAACTTAAAACTAAAAGTTCTTATTTTGAAGCTGAAATTTCTGGGAAATTCAATGAAAACGCTTTTCCGAATTCAGAAAAACTTGAATTAAAGATTGGTGCACAAGTAATGTTCATTAAGAATGATTCTTCTCCAGATAAAAGGTATTACAACGGAAAAATAGGAATTGTAACAGACATTTCGCGAGAAAGCGTTACCGTTCAATGTCCTGATGAAATAAACGAAATTGTAACAGAAAGAGAAACTTGGAATAATATTAATTACTCTATTAATGATGAAACTAAAGAAATAAAAGAAGATATTACAGGTTCTTTTGTTCAAATTCCATTGCGCTTAGCTTGGGCAATTACAATACATAAAAGTCAAGGTTTAACGTTTGAAAAAGCCATTATAGATGCAGAAGCTTCTTTTGCACACGGCCAGACTTACGTAGCTTTAAGTAGATGTACTTCTTTAGAAGGTTTAGTTTTGAAAACCCCTATTTCTAGCAACGCCATCATCAATGATAAAACGGTAAGTGTTTTTAATGATAGTGTGGAAGAAAATCATCCTGATGAAAAGATCTTGAATGAATCTGAAAAACATTTTCAGTTGAATTTAATTTCTGAGCTATTCGATTATCAGCCGTTATTGTATCCAATATCTAGAATGATTGATATGTTTTACAAAAATCAAACAAGCATAAAAGGAGATGTTATAGATCATTTACAAACCATTAAAGATGATGGAGTTGTTGCCTTAATGAAAATTTCTAACGGCTTTAAAAATCAGTTAGTAAAAATTTCTGAAGACCATGTTTTACCTGAAAAAAATTCGTCAATTCAAGAACGATTTACAAAGGCAGTCGATTATTTTATAACACAAACAAAAGGCAACATTCTAAAACCTTTAAATGCAATTACATTTTCTACGGACAACAAAACCGTGAAAAAAGACTTTTCTAAACAGTTTGATTCGTTACAAGAAAAATTAATGGAGAAACTTTTTGCGCTCCAAAAAATGACAAATAGATTTAGCGTAGAAGAATATTTACAAGTAAGAGCAAAAGCTGTTTTACAAAAAACTGCACCTACTAAAAAGAAAACAATAGCTTCTAAACGAGACCCAATTTTAGCTATAAAGCTGCGTGAATTAAGAGATGAAATTCGAATTAAAGAAAACATACCTGCATTTCAGATATTTACTCAAGAAACCTTGTATGCAATGAGTGAAGCCATACCAAGAACAGAAAAAGCGTTACTCAAAATTTCTGGAATGGGTAAAATTCGTGTAAATAAATACGGGGCACAAATTCTGGAGACTATAGAAGTCTATTGTAAAGAAAATGGAATTAATAAGTTAAACGAGCAAAAGAAAGAAGATAAAAAATCAACAAAACAAATTACTTTTGAGTTGTTTAAGTCTGGACTTTCAGTTAAAGAAATCGCAAAAGAAAGAAGTCTAACCGCTGGAACAATAGAGAGCCATTTGGCAAGTTTTATTCCTTCTGGTGACGTAGATATTTTAGAACTTATAGACATCAAGCGTTATAAAAAACTTATAAATGCAATTGAAAATACAAAGTTCAAAAGCTTAACAGAATTGAAAGAAAAAGTAGATAAATCCTTTTCTTTCATGGAATTGAGAATGGTTTTACTTTCTATGGAAAATTAATTCTGCATCTTCTAAAAGCAAAATTTTTAGCGACATCTCACACGAAACGAGATGTGATCATAAAATTCTTTTGACTCTTTTTCAAAGCAATTTCTCTGATTCTAATTTAGAATTGCATTTTTTTTTACCAAAAAAATTAAAAGGTTAAATTCTATAGTTTTTACCTCAAATCTTTCAGTAATAATTGTATATTTTTATTACCATTCCATTCGTTTTCATCTAAAGCATAAACAATATCAAAATCATTTTTAACTAACTTCATTTTATCACCCAATCCAAAACCAATAGAATTAAAGGTTCTTTTATTATCACCTTGAAAAACATTTAGTTTTAAATGTGTTTTATCGGCGCCAACTTGTTTTCCATAGCCATTATCTCTTACACAAGTAGATTTAAAAGTAGGTTTCATGTTCATTGGCCCAAAAGGTGCCATTTGTTGTATAATTCTAAAAAACTTTGGCGTAATCTCGAACAATTCTATTTCTGCATCCACAGAAATCTCTGGTGTTAATAATTTTTTATCAATTGTTTTCTCAACAACTTCTTCAAACTTCTTTTTAAAATTCTCGTAGTTTTCAGGTAATAAAGTTAAACCCGCAGCATATTTATGTCCGCCAAATTGCTCTATAAATTCTTCACATTCATGCAAAGCATTATAAACATCAAAACCTTTTACAGAACGTGCAGAAGCAGCTAATTTATCTCCACTTTTCGTAAAAACTAATGTTGGTCTGTAATATTTCTCTATCAATCTAGAAGCCACAATACCAATAACACCTTTGTGCCAATCCTCTTGATAAACCACAGATGAATAATTTTGTTCTTCTTTATTATCAATAATCTGAATTAAAGCCTGATCGGTAATTTTCTTATCTAAATCTTTTCTATCGGCATTGAAAATTTCTATCGCAGCGGCAAATTCTATTGCTGAATCTAAATCCATTTCCGTTAATAATTCTACAGCATAATTTCCATGTTTCATTCTTCCTGCAGCATTTATTCTTGGTGCAATTGTAAAAACAACATCGGTAATTGTTAATTCTGACCTTTTAGCTTGGTTCATAATGGCTCTAATTCCATTTCGTGGATTATCATTAATAACCCTTAACCCGTAATATGCTAAAACTCTATTTTCACCATTCATTGGTACAATGTCTGCAGCGATTGCAGTAGCTACCAAATCTAAATACGGTAAAAAATATTCAATAGTTTGATTTCTAGAAGTTCCAAGAGCCTGTATCAGTTTAAAACCAACACCACAACCACAAAGTTCATCAAAGGGATAACTACAGTCTTCCCTCTTTGCATTCAATACAGCAACTGCTTTTGGTATTTCATCTCCAGGTTTGTGATGATCGCAAATAATAAAATCAATCTTTTTTTCCTTTGCATAATCAACCTTCTCAATTGCTTTAATTCCGCAATCTAAGGCAATAATTAATGAGAAATCGTTGTCATGAGCAAAATCAATTCCCATATAAGAAACTCCATAGCCTTCTGCATATCTATCAGGAATATATGTCGCAATATGTGGACAAATAGTTTTTAAATAAGAGGATACTAAAGAAACTGCAGTTGTGCCATCCACATCATAATCACCAAAGACTAAAATATTTTCGTTATTAGCAATTGCTGCCTCAATTCTAGCTACAGCAAGATGCATATCCTTCATTAAAAACGGATCATGAATCTCGTCTAAACTCGGACGAAAATAATTTTTTGCATCTTCAAATGTTTCAATTCCTCTTTGGCAAAGAATTTGGGCTATTGTTCTATTTACTTGAAGGTCCTCTGCTAATTTATCTACTTTTTCTTTTACTGGATCCGGTTTTAACTTCCATCTCATATCAATTTATTTTTTTGAACATAAGATACAATTTAATGGTGAATTAATTGAATTATAATTCGTGTAAGAAAATTTCAATTTCCACTTCAGCAAATTGACGAAACATTTCCATAACTCCACAATATTTTGTTACAGACAAATTAACTGCCTTTTGTATTTTTTTAGGTTGTAATTCAGCATCCGAAAAATGGTAATCAACTTTTACCTTGTCATAGAACTTAGGATGATCTTCAGTCAATTCTGCCGTAATATCAATTCTAAATTCAGAAACCTCAGCATGCATTTTTTTCAATAAAGAAACGACATCTAGACCAGAACACCCGGCCAAAGAGGACAACATTAATGCTTTCGGTCTATATCCCTTTCCTTCACCCCCGCTCTCTTCTCCTGCATCCATTGTTAGAGAAATATCACTCGGGTTGTCTGATTCAAATTGCATATTTTCTTTCCAGGTTGTTGATACAATATTAGTAGCCATATTTAATCTTCTTATTATAATGTTATTAAATTGAAATAGTAATTTGTGCTATAATGCAAAAGTAAGCAAACACAGAGAAGTTAATGATTAAAATAAATAAATTTCGAAAACATAAACATATACATATTTACAGATTGCTATAATTACAAATATTTGAATCACTTCAATAACGACAATACGACAAAAATTTTTAAATCCAGAATCGCTGCGATTAGTGCTACTTCAAATTAAGAATAAGTATCAATTGTTTCTGATTATATCATTTAGAAACAGAATACTATTTTAATTCTAAAGCTTCACCATCAAATGATAATTTATCAAAACCAAACTTCATAAAGTTTCTTATATTTTGATGAGAATCACCATTTTTATCCAATAAAACATTTTTATAATGCTCGCCAAAACAGAACAACGTTTCTTCTTTCGTTAATTTTTGATTTTGTGCAAATGCAAACAATTTACAGGAACCAGAATTCTCACCTGAATTATTTTTAAGTTCTCCATTTGTGAAAGTAGTTGGAGTAAAATTGTAGTTATCCTCAATTAATTGCATCGTATCTTTAAAATTAATTGATTTTGGATTTACTTTTAATTTAGTTTTAAACTCTTGGATTATCATGAATATTGAATTAAAATAGCTGTATTTTTTTATTAAGAAAACACTCTCTTACTTAGGTTTGAAATATAGTAAAACATCATTTAATCAAGTAAGAAAATGGGTTGTTTTATTTTATTATTATTTTAGAGATTTCCCATCAACAATGATAACTATTTCACCTTTTGGTGGTTTTGCAGTATAATAATCTAATACTTCGGTTGCACTTCCTCTAATAGTTTCTTCAAACATTTTTGTTAATTCTCTACTTACAGAAACTCGCCTGTCTCCGCCAAAATATTCTACAAAATGCCCAAGTGTTTTTACTAATTTATGAGGTGATTCGTAAAATATAATGGTTCTGGTTTCTTCTGCTAATAATAATAAACGTGTTTGTCTTCCCTTTTTTACAGGTAAAAAACCTTCAAAAACAAATTTATCATTTGGCAAACCAGAATTTACCAAAGCAGGCACAAAGGCTGTTGCACCGGGTAAACAATCCACTTCAATATTATTTTCTACACAGGATCTTGTTAGTAAAAAACCAGGATCTGAGATTGCAGGAGTTCCAGCATCAGAAATTAATGCGCAGGTTTCTCCATTTTGAATTCTTTGTACAACACCCTTTACCGATTTATGCTCATTATGCATGTGGTGACTATGCATTTGTGTTTCAATCTCAAAATGTTTTAAGAGTTTACCACTTGTACGCGTGTCCTCGGCTAAAATAAAGTCGACTTCTTTTAGGATTCTAATTGCTCTTAAAGTAATATCTTCTAAGTTACCTATTGGTGTTGGCACTAAATATAATTTACTCATTTAATTCGTTTTTCTTGAATATTAATTACATTCATCAATACAAATTTACAAAGAATTGTCGCGATTCTCCATTACAGTATGAAGCATTTGTCTAAGTTATTTTTGTTAAAAAAAAGTGAGTGTAAAAAGCAGAATATTTCTGAAAAGAAATGAACGTTTAAAAATAGAAGAGATTTATTATAATTGATTAAATTTGCAGCTTAAAATAAAGAGATTTCTTCCATGAGAAGAAATGGTGGATACCAAAATAAAAATAAAAAAATGTATAGAAGTCATTCTTGTGGAGAGTTAAGAGCATCGCACGTAAATACGGAAGTTACCTTAGCCGGTTGGGTACAAAAATCGCGGGATAAAGGTTTTATGGTTTGGGTCGATTTACGAGACAGATATGGGATTACGCAATTAATTTTTGACGAAGAGCGTACGCCAAAAGAAATGATTGAAAAAGCAAAAGCTTTAGGTAGAGAATTTGTAATACAAATAAAAGGAACTGTAATTGACAGAGAATCTAAGAATTCTAAAATGTCTACAGGTGCTATTGAAGTTTTGGTTTCTGAATTAGAAATCTTGAATACATCAGTTACACCACCTTTTACAATCGAAGATAACACAGATGGTGGAGAAGATATCAGAATGAAATACAGATATCTAGACATTAGAAGAAACCCAGTAAAGGACAGTTTAATTTTCCGTCATAAAGTTTCAATGGAAGTTCGTAAATATTTGTCTGACCAAGAGTTTATTGAGGTTGAAACTCCTTATTTAATTAAGTCTACACCAGAAGGTGCAAGAGATTTTGTGGTACCTTCTCGTATGAATGAAGGGCAGTTTTATGCTTTACCACAATCTCCTCAAACATTTAAACAACTTTTAATGGTTGGTGGAATGGATAAATATTTTCAGATTGTAAAATGTTTCAGGGATGAAGATTTACGCGCAGACAGACAGCCAGAGTTTACACAAATTGACTGTGAAATGGCATTTGTTGAACAAGAAGATGTTTTAAATATTTTCGAAGGATTAACCCGTCACTTATTAAAAGAAGTTAATAATGTTGAAGTGGAGAAATTCCCACGAATGTTATATGAAGATGCAATGCGTTTGTATGGAAACGACAAACCAGATATTCGTTTCGGAATGGAGTTTGCCGAGTTGAACGAAGTTACACAGCACAAAGATTTTGGCGTTTTTAATAGCGCTGAATTAGTTGTTGGGTTTGCTGTTCCTGGAGGAAATTCTTACACAAGAAAAGAAATAGACAATATTATCAAATGGGTGAAACGTCCACAAGTTGGTGCTTCAGGAATGATTTATGCTCGAGTAAACGAAGATGGATCTTTTAAATCTTCTGTAGATAAATTCTACAATCAAGAAGATTTAGCTAAATGGGCGGAAAAAACAGGAGCAAAACCTGGTGACCTAGTCTGTATATTATCCGGAGAAACAAATAAAGTAAGAGCACAATTATCTGCCTTAAGAATGGAATTAGCAGAACGTTTAGGTTTGAGAGATCCTAAAGTATTTGCTCCTCTTTGGGTAATTGATTTTCCTTTATTAGAGTTAGATGAAGAAACAGGTCATTATCATGCAATGCACCATCCTTTTACATCTCCTAAACCTGGTCAAATGGACTTGTTAGACACAGATCCTGGAGCTGTAAAAGCAAATGCATATGATTTGGTTTTAAATGGTAATGAAATTGGTGGTGGTTCTATAAGAATTCACGACAAACAAATCCAAGCAACTATGCTTAAACACTTAGGTTTTTCCGATGAAGATGCAAAAGAACAGTTTGGCTTCTTAATGGATGCTTTTGAATATGGTGCGCCTCCTCATGGTGGTTTAGCTTTTGGTTTAGATAGATTGGTTGCTATTTTAGGTGGACAAGAAACTATTAGAGACTTTATTGCATTCCCGAAAAACAACTCTGGACGTGATGTTATGATTGACGCACCGGCTTTTATAGACGATGATCAATTAAAAGAATTGAGTTTAAAATTAGATATTCAAGCATAAAAAACCACATCCTACTTTTGTGGGATTTTTTATATCTATAATTTCATTTAAAAAAAATATAGGTGTTTAATTGATAGAAAATCAAAAATTTAACTATCAATACTTTTTACTATTCAAAAAAATAGCCTCTTTTAATCTAAACCTTGTTAAAGTGGAAAAGTAGATCGGTTTTATGCATAAATTCAATTTAAGTAACCTAAGAAAATATTGAGTAAAATGAGGGAAAATAGTTTTACAAAAAAAATGAGTAAAAAATCTAACACGGAGTTAGAAAATATTTTTGCCAATAAAAGTGATTACACAAATGAAGCTTTACAAGCTGTAATTTGGGAATTAGAAAACAGAAACTTAATTGAAAAGGCAGATATCCCCTCCCTGGAATTTCCAATATCTCAGAATAATGAGGAAAGCTCAATTCCAAAAGAAAACATAAAAAACAATGAAAATCCTTTAAAAAAATCAGAAACACCAACATTGTATTCAAAAACTACAATTCAAGGATTTACAATTTTCTTTAGTACATTTTTTGGGGTAATATTACTTATGAGTAATTTAAAAGAAATGAATAAACCCAAAGCAAGAATGGAAGTTCTAGTTTTCGGAATTACGTATGCTATTTTTTCTAGTTTTCTCTTAAATTATCTTCCACCGATATTTTTTATATCAATAATTTTTAACCTTATTGGTTATGTTATTTTAGTTGAATATTTTTGGAATAAGAACCTAGGGAAAGACCTAAAGTATGAAAAGAAACAAATATGGAAACCTTTAATAGTTTCAATATTATTTTCATTAATTATGCTTTTTATTTTAATTTCTAATAATGAAATACCAGGATTACAATTTTAAAGATTAGGGAGTAACATAAATAATAAAATTGATTCCAAACTAATAAATTTATCTTTTATAAAGAGAACTTTTGTAATTTTGTTAAATGAAGTTAATACTAAAAATAATGTTTATCATCTTTCTAATTTGGATGATTGCTGGATTTTATTTGATAAATACAGAACACGAAAAAGCACAAATTATAATGGGCTTAGGTGTATTTTACTTTTCGTTTTTATTTATGCCCTCTTTTATTTATTACCGATACAGAGATGGCAAATACAAAAAATATATATTAAATGATGAAAAGCTAAAAAATGCTTTTCAAGACTTTGATAAAGAGTAATAATAAATTTCTAATTACCAGGGAATCTGAGCTTGCTATAATTAAATAAGCTTCCCAAATAAAAATCTTATTAAAACAGGAGCAACAAGAAAAAAAGGAAAAGTCAATTTGAATTAATTTTAAAAATTCTTAACTTTTATTCAGTTTATTTTTATGTTTTTACAATTCAAATCTTTGTATTTTTGTAATCTATGATAGACGAACGCGAAGTAATATCCGAAAAGGCAGTTTTAATTGGTATTATATCTCAAAAGCAAGATGAAATTCAATCTACCGAATACTTAGATGAACTCGAATTTTTAACCTACACTGCGGGTGGAGTTGCTGTAAAGCGTTTTGTTCAAAAGATGGAAAAACCAAATCCTAAAACTTTTTTAGGAGTAGGTAAATTAGAGGAAGTTAGAGATTATATTGAATCTAATCATATTGGAACCGCTATTTTTGATGATGAATTATCTCCTGCTCAAATACGAAATATTGAGAAGGTTTTAGACTGCAAAATTTTAGACAGAACCAATCTTATTCTAGACATTTTTGCAAGAAGAGCGCAAACAAGTTCGGCAAAAACACAAGTAGAATTAGCTCAATGTCAATATTTATTACCACGTTTAACAAGACTTTGGACGCACCTCGATAAGCAAAAAGGTGGTATTGGAATGCGTGGACCTGGAGAAACTGAAATTGAAACAGATAGACGTATTATTCGTGATAAGATTACGGTTCTAAAAAAGAGGTTACTCACCATTGATAAACAAATGGCAGTGCAACGTAAAAACCGCGGTAAAATGGTGAGAGTTGCATTAGTTGGGTATACCAATGTTGGTAAATCAACTTTAATGAATGTAATTAGTAAAAGTGATGTTTTTGCAGAAAATAAACTGTTCGCTACCTTAGATACTACAGTTAGAAAGGTGGTTATTAAAAACATTCCGTTTTTATTAACAGATACCGTTGGTTTTATTAGAAAGTTACCAACTCAATTGGTAGAATCTTTTAAATCTACTTTAGATGAAGTTCGCGAAGCAGATTTATTATTACATATTGTAGATATTTCTCATCCAAATTTTGAGGATCATATTGCATCTGTAAACACAATTTTAGCAGATATAAAATGTGCCGACAAACCAACTTTGATGGTTTTTAACAAGATTGATGCGTATTCACATGAAACAATAGATGACGACGATATTGTTACAGAAAAAGGAAAAGAACATTACACATTACAAGATTGGGAAAAAACTTGGATGAATGATTATGAAGTGGCATCTCTCTTTATTTCTGCATTAAACAAGGAAAATTTAGAAGATTTCAAAGAAAAATCTTACGAAGAAATAAAGAAAATTCACACCAAACGTTTTCCGTATAATGACTTTTTATATTACGAATATAAAGAAGGGGAATAATAAGTAATCAAAATCCCAAAGTGTTTAATTTACTTCAAGCGATAAAATAAAAATTAAAGACTGTAAGAAAGTTTTTAATTTGATTAACAATTTTAAACAAAATAACTATAATGAACAGAGGCATTTTGGATTAAAAATGTTTCTAATTATGTTCTCATGTATTTTACCGAATTAGAAGAAAGACAGAAATGGAGTTTAATTTTCAAATTTGAATTACGATAAACAAAAGGAATTAAAAAAGTATATGGAAAAACTAATCTTTTTTATCCTTAGTAATACCCATTCTTTTTGCTCGGTTTTTCCAAGATTTTCTTGCAAGAGCTTGTAAATCTGCCACAGAATCACTTTCATCCATAATTTCTAAACCTAGTAGAGTTTCGATTACATCTTCTTGAGAAACCAAACCACTTAGAGAACCATATTCATCTACAACCAAAGCAATATGTTCTTTTTCTTTAATAAGCTTATCAAACAAATTAGGTATTGATAAATTTCTATCCGTAATTATTATATTCCTTTTTATCGAAGCTAAGGTCTCAGGTCCTTTGCCATCAATCATTGCTTCTAATAAATTATCTTTTAAAAAATACCCAGTAATCTCATCAATATTTTCTTCGAAAACTGGTATTCGAGAGAAACGTAAATTTTTGTGTTCGTTATAAAAAGATTGAATAGTTTGGCTTTCATCAGCAATTTCTAAAACGGATCTAGGTGTCATAATATCCTTGACCTTCATTTCTTTAAAACCCAATAAATTTTTAATAACTTCGCTTTCATTTTTTTGAAAAACGCCGTCTTTCTCCGCCATTTCAGTCATCACCAAAAATCCTTCTCTACTTAAAACACTTCCATGACCTTTGCCGCCAATTAGTTTTGTTGTTAATTGTAAAACCCATAAAAAACCTGTCCATTTTAAAGGAAAAAGCATCACTTTGAGAGCTTTAGAAGTAAAGTTTGCTAACTGTTTCCAATATGTTGCACCGATTGTTTTTGGTATAATTTCTGAAGCAACCAATATTAAAATTGTCATCACGGTAGAAACAACACCAACCATAATATCTTCTGTTATTTGTATGCCTAAAATAGTTTTCACATCGGTTCCGTAAATTTCTGCATACGCAACTTTTGCCTGCACACCAACCAAAATTGCGCCAACTGTGTGTGCGATTGTATTAATTGTTAAAA
This sequence comes from Polaribacter sp., assembly GCA_029252865.1. Classification (GTDB taxonomy): domain Bacteria; phylum Bacteroidota; class Bacteroidia; order Flavobacteriales; family Flavobacteriaceae; genus Polaribacter. Next base: position 9,377 of record JAQXAP010000010.1, on the reverse strand, counting down.
TTGCAATTAAAGGTTTATCTACGTCTTTTTTTAAGGTCTCTAATTGATTTGCATATTCTACTCCTTCACTCTTTTTAAGGTTTATAAAAGTAGGTGTAATACTTAATAAAACTGCCTCTAAAATAGAACACAAAAAAGAAAAAAAGATAGAAATCGTTGCAAAAACTATTAATAAAGTCATAAACAATTTTGTTTGAGTTGCTAAGTTACAAAAATAAAAAACCTCAAAAATTTCTTTTTGAGGTTGCTGTAAAAAATAAGATTTTATTTAAAAAGCATAGCTCAAACCAAATAACCAATAAGACTGAATTTTGTTATCAATAGAACTAAAATCTGCATTGGCATCCGTAATTTTAGCATTGTTCAATGCTTCTTGTTTGTTATTTCGTAAACCTAATTCGAAACCAACTCCAATTCCTTTCCATAAAGTATAACCAAATGAGTTTGTCCAAGTCCAGTTCGATAAATTTGCTGTTTTATAACTTTGAAAAACAGACAAGTTCGATTTTACACTTAGTTTACCATATTTTTTTGTGTAGTCTGCGACAATTTTTGCTCCTAAAGAAGATTCAAAAACAGTTTCACCACTACTAAAAACAAAATTGTAGTTTCCTGGATGCATTACAACCACTAAACTATTGGTCGGTGTCCATGTAATACCAGCACCGAAATCTAAATAACCTGGGTCATTAAAATTATCTATTATAGTTGTTCTGTATTCTGCTAATCCAGAAACTGCCCATTTTTTATTTAATCTTTTACCATATAAGGATGATAATGTAAAAATATCTGTAGCGGTATCAAAACCTTCATCGCCAGAAACTCCGTCTACATCTAATTTTACCCATCCTAAATTAACTGCTGTAGAGTTTCTCCAGAAAAAATCTTCTTCAATTAAGTTTGCGAAACCATTTACTGTAATACCAATATTACCTGCAGAAGCATTAGGTGCAGACCTAGAATACCAATTATTAAAACCAGAAATACTTCCGCCTATTGTACCAAAGGCACCTTTTCTCCACCCTGGAAGTGCATCAATTTTTGCTTGCAAAGCTTTTACTTCTCCACTTAATTTAGCAATTTTAGCTTTTTTGGGGGCTTGTTCTTTTTTTAATTCTTCAGCTGTTTGTGCGTTTACTGAAAAACTAACAAATATTAATAAAAATAAGATTGATAACTTTTTCATTACTTTTTAAAAATTTTAATTTTAAGCGTGTAAAAGTAATCTTTTATCCTTTAAACAAAAAACATTAATAAGTCACTTTTTGATGAAAACTATAGTTTACACCAAGGCCAAATAATTGTCTAAATTGTATTTTACTAGATGCATTATCATCAATAATTGTATGAAAAGTCATATGCATTTTAACATTGTTGTTTACTTTAAAACGAATATTTGTTTGATAATCTAAATCGATATTACCAACGTTTGCTAAATAATCTGAGTACGCAGTTAAAACGTTTTCCATTTCTATGTTTGTCATAAGACCAAACTTATAATATCCCGAAAGGTTAAAACCTAAACTAAAAGCAGTGTTTTTACCTTCTTGAACTCCAAATTTTCCAGAAAAAAAATCATTTACAAAAGTATATCTTGTTGTCGCAGGTGCAATATTTAGATTTAATTTATCAGACTTTTTCCACAACATTCCTGGACCAAAGGTCAAATAGGCAGGTGACAAAAACTGAGAAACTAGAGTTTTAGGTTCTTTCTTATAATCAAAACCTTTTGAATATTGAGTTTTAAAATTACCGAGAAAAGAGAAAAACCAATATTTAGTTGCCTTTATACCTAATAACGTATTAAACTCAAAGCGGTCATCAGTTTTTCGATATCCTTTTTCACTTAAATGACTTAAACCGTACCCCGTAATTATTCTACTATCCCAGTTAACATTATTTTTTTTAAAATTAAAATCATAGTTAACATTAAAGTTTCCTGCAACTGTATTTTCTCCACCTGAAGCCCAATTAGAAAATGAGGATTGATTAAATACAAACGCAAATCTCCCATGTATTTTCCAAATAGGAATACTATCTTTTTTATTCTCTTCTTGGCCTAAAAATATTGTTGTAAAAAGGATAAAAAAAATGAAAACTGTTCTTTTCATAATCAGAGATTATTTTTTTGTTTTGTATAAAGGTACTGTAGAACAAGCTTCTCCAAACATAATAGATTTTGCTATTGGTTGTAATTTTTCTATTAAAAATGCATAAGCTGAATCTGGGATAGGCTTATTTGCACATCCTTTAATTATTACTGGCGCATCTTCAAATTCTTTAAAATCTAAAAAGCTAATTAGTTCTTGATAAACAGCCGTTTCTAATAATTGTAAATCACCAATAACAACCTTATTTGCAAATGGCATTAATTCTGAAGCAACTAGCATTAACGCCCAAGACGGAATTATAGCATCCACAGAGCAATAAACCGCAACAAACGACTTCTTATACTGAGACCAATCATGATTTTTTACAGACTTTCTAAAATCTATTTCTTTTAAAATTAACTCCTGAAACAACCAATCTTTTATATCAAATAAAACTCTTTTCCCTTCAGGATAGATTTCCTCTAAATCAAAAGTCTTTAATTTACTCTTGGATACTCTATTTATAATTTCTTCTGACATATTTTAATATTATTTCAACTTAGAAAACCCTCATATTTATTTTGAGGGTAGTTGAAAGACTTAAAACAAAGCACAACGTCATAAAATAACATGCATTATTTTCTTAGCATAAGCTGCAACTTTGAAATGAAAACCAAATTACAACATTCCTAACTCTAGCTTTGCTTCTTCGCTCATCATCTCTTGAGTCCAAGTAGGATCGAAAGTAATTTCGACTTCACAATTATTAATTTCTTTTAAAGATTTTACTTTCTCCTCAATGTCTACCGGTAAACTTTCTGCTACAGGACAATTTGGTGATGTTAATGTCATTAATATTTTTGCATTGTTCTCTTCAGAGACAAACACATCGTATATTAAACCTAATTCGTAAATATCTACAGGAATTTCTGGATCATAAATTGTTTTTAAAACATTAACAATTTTATCTCCTATTTCTTCTAATTCTTTATCCGTCATCTTTATAATCTTAATTAGATATTTTGGTTTGTTGCGCTATTGCATACATTTTAATGTGTTTAATCATAGATACCAAACCGTTGGCTCTTGTTGGTGATAAATGCTCTTTTAAACCAATTTCATCAATAAAATCGGTATTGGCGGTTAAAATATCTTTTGGTTTTTGACTTGAATAAACTCTCAATAACAGCGCTACAATTCCTCTAGTTAAAATAGCATCACTATCCGCAGAAAATTTAATAATATCATTATCTAACTCAGAAAACAACCAAACTTTAGATTGACATCCTTTAATTAAATTCTCATCTAATTTATTCTTCTCATCAATAATTGACAAAGATTTACCTAACTCTATAATATACTCATAGCGTTCCATCCAATCATCAAACATAGCGAACTCATCGATAATTTCTTCTTGTATTTCTTTGATAGTCATTTTTTAAACTTATTTTTACGCCCTAGAAAAATATTTTTGCATCTATGGTGCAAAATTACTGAATAAATTTAAGAAATGAGCAAATTATTAGCAGTTGGTACAGTAGCATTTGATGCAATTGAAACACCGTTTGGAAAAACAGATAAAATATTAGGTGGATCTGGAACCTATGTAGGTTTAGCAGCAAGTCAATTTGGAGTAGAGACGGGAGTTGTTTCTGTTGTAGGAGGAGATTTTCCTGATTCCTATATAGACATGATGAATTCTAAAGGAATTAATACTGAAGGAATTGAAGTTGACCAAAAAGGTAAAACTTTTTTTTGGAGTGGTAAATATCATAATGATATGAACTCTAGAGATACTTTAATTACAGAATTAAATGTATTAGAAACATTTAAACCGGTCGTACCAGAAAGCTTTAAAGATGCAGGTATTGTAATGTTAGGAAATTTACACCCTTTAACACAAGCATCTGTTTTAGATCAGATGGAAAAAAGACCCAAATTAGTAGTTTTAGATACTATGAATTTTTGGATGGATATTGCTCTGAGTGATTTACATAAAGTTTTAAAACGAGTAGATGTAATTACAATTAATGATGAAGAGGCTCGCCAATTATCTAGAGAATATTCTCTCGTAAATGCAGCAAAAAAGATTCATGAAATGGGGCCAAAATACGTCGTAATCAAAAAAGGAGAACACGGAGCTCTAATTTTTAATAATGGTGATATGTTTTACGCGCCAGCTTTGCCATTAGCAGAAGTTTTTGATCCAACGGGTGCAGGAGACACATTTGCAGGTGGTTTTTGTGGATTTTTAGCAAAAACTGAAGACATTTCTTTTAACAATATGAAAAATGCTATTATCTACGGTTCTAACTTAGCTTCTTTCTGTGTAGAAAAATTTGGTACAGAACGTATGCAAGAGCTTACCAAAGATGAAGTTAAAACGCGTTTGCAAACTTTTAAAGCATTAACGCAATTTGACATAAAGGTATCCTAATTTAATCTGCAATTTTAATTGCAGATTTTTTTATTATTGCAACAACACAACAACTACTAAAACATAACAACAATGAGTGACGCAATTAAACACGAATGCGGTATTGCATTAGTTAGATTAAAAAAGCCTCTACAGTTTTACAAAGACAAATATGGTTCTGCTTTTTACGGAATCAACAAAATGTATTTATTGATGGAAAAACAGCACAATCGCGGTCAAGATGGTGCAGGTTTTGCTAGTCTAAAATTAAATGTAAAGCCAGGTACTAGATATATTAGTAGGGTTCGCTCTAACAAAGCAACACCAATACAAGATGTTTTTGCCCAAATTAATGACCGTTTAAACAATGTTTTAGAACAAAACCCTGACAAAAAAGACGATGTAGCTTGGCAAGAAGAAAATATGCCTTATATAGGAAACTTGTTTTTAGGCCACGTTCGTTATGGAACATTTGGTAAAAACAGCATAGAAAGTGTGCATCCCTTTTTACGTCAAAGTAACTGGAAACACAAAAATTTGATTGTTGCGGGTAACTTTAACATGACGAATTCTAAACAACTATTAGAAGAATTAGTTGAATTAGGTCAACACCCAAAAGAGTTTACAGATACTGTAACTGTTATGGAAAAAATTGGTCATTTTTTAGAAGATGAAGTTTCTAAATTATATCTAGAAGCTAAAAAAGAAGGGTTCAACAAAAAAGATGCCTCACCTTACATAGAAGAAAATTTAAGCCTTAAAAAAATATTAAAAAGGTCGGCTAAAAACTGGGATGGAGGTTACGCAATGGCTGGTTTAGTAGGTCATGGAGATGCTTTTGTTTTAAGAGACCCAAACGGAATTAGACCTACTTACTTTTATGAAGATGATGAAGTAGTTGTAGTAGCATCAGAAAGACCCGTTATACAAACCGCTTTTAATGTAAAAATTGATGAGGTTAAAGAATTAGAAAGAGGTCATGCTTTAATTATCAAAAAAAATGGGAAAACTTCAATTAAAGAAATTTTAGAACCAAAGGAAAAATTATCATGTTCTTTTGAACGTATTTATTTCTCTAGAGGAAGCGATGCCTCTATTTATCGTGAGCGTAAAAATCTAGGAAAGTATGTATTTCCAAAAATTTTAAAATCTATAAATAGTGATATTTCAAATTCTGTTTTTTCTTTTATCCCAAACACCGCAGAAACCTCTTTTTATGGAATGACGGAGGCTGCTGAGGATTTATTAAATCAACAAAAAACAACTAAAATATTAAAAGGAGGCAAAAATTTATCCATAGAACAAGTAACAGAAATTTTATCTGAAAGAGCCCGTTTTGAAAAAATAGCCATTAAAGATGCAAAATTAAGAACATTTATTGCTGACGATAGTAGTAGAGATGATTTGGTTGAGCACGTTTATGATATTACCTACGGTGTTGTAAAACCTACAGATAATCTTGTTATTATAGACGATAGTATTGTTCGTGGAACTACTCTAAAGAAAAGTATTATTAGAATACTAGACCGATTAAATCCTAAAAAGATAGTTGTCGTTTCTTCTGCTCCTCAAATTCGCTACCCAGATTGCTACGGGATTGATATGGCAAGAATTGACGCCTTTATTGCTTTTAAAGCTGCTTTAGAATTATTAAAAGATACAAATCAATATCATATTGTTGATAATGTTTACAAGAAATGTAAAGAACAACAAACCAAAGATGATGAAGATATCGTAAACTATGTGAAAGGAATCTACAAGCCTTTTACTGCTGAAGAAATTTCTACAAAAATTGCAGAAATGTTAAAAACAGAGGACATTAATGCTGAAGTTGAAGTGATTTATCAATCTATTGAAGGGCTTCATAAAGCATGTCCGGATAATTTAGGGGATTGGTATTTCACAGGGGATTATCCAACCGCTGGAGGACGCCGAGTTGTAAACCAAGCTTTCATTAATTTTTATGAAGGAAATGACAAAAGGGCTTATTAAATTTATTTAGAAGATAAAGTTTTACTATCAAAAAATAATCAAGTATAACATAAAAAGCATCCTAATTTGGGGTGCTTTTTTATTTTATACCACTATCCGTCTTTAACTTTTTATTAAGAATTCATCCTACTTGGTTTTCTTAATTTCGACCTCTGAATTTAGCGAGTATTTATTATGATAAAAAAAAGACTCTACTACTTACTTCTGATTGCTTTCGTTTGTACCTTTTCTACAAAATCTAATGCTCAATTTTGGAAAAAAAAGAAAAAAGAAATTTCAAAAACATCTTCAAAAGTAGAAAAATCTGGAATTAAGCCCTACAATAAAATAGTTACAAAAGAATACAAAACCGATAAAGGTTTGTTTAATGTTCATAGAAAAGATGATAACTATCTTTTTGAAATACCTGACTCTCTTTTAAAAAGAGAAATGTTGATGGTTACAAGAATTGCAAAAACAGCAAGCGGAATTGGATTTGGTGGTGGTAAAACCAATACTCAAGTTTTACGTTGGGAAAAGAAAAATAAACAAATTCTCCTGAGAATTGTCTCACATGATGTAGTAGCAGATTCCATTTTACCTGTGCATGAAGCTGTTATAAACTCTAATTTAGAACCAATATTATTTTCATTCCCAATTAAAGCGATAAGTATAGACTCTACATCTACTGTTATAGATGCAACTGAATTATTCTCTAAAGACATCAAACCACTTGGCTTTCCTGGTTTTTACAGAAAACTTTATGAAGCTACAAAAATGGATAAAACACGTTCTTACATAGATAGAGTTAGTAGTTATCCACTAAACATAGAAATCAGACATGTAAAAACTTATTTTGCAAATAAAGCGCCATCCAATAGTGCTTTGGGGTCAATTACTTTAGAAATGAGTAATTCTATGGTTTTATTGCCTAAAGTACCCATGAAAAGACGTTATTTTGATGAACGTGTTGGATGGTTCACAAGAGGACAGACAGACTATGGTTTAGATGCTCAAAAAAGCAAGAGAGTCACCTACATTGACCGGTATCGACTTGAAGTTAAAGATAAAGACATCGAAAAATTTAAAAGAGGAGAATTAGTAGAACCTAAAAAACAAATTATTTACTATGTAGATAGAGCAACGCCAAAAGAATGGGTTCCTTACATCATTCAGGGTGTTAATGACTGGAATGTTGCTTTTGAAACAGCAGGATTTAAAAATGCAATTATAGCAAAAAGAGCGCCAACAAAAGAAGAGGATCCTGATTATAGCCCAGAAGATATTCGTTATTCTGTTATTCGTTATCTAGCTTCTCCAATCCCAAACGCAAATGGTCCACACGTTAGTGATCCACGTTCTGGTGAAATTTTAGAGTCTGACATTAATTGGTATCATAATGTAATGACTTTACTACATAATTGGTTTTTTATCCAGACTGCAGCTATTAATCCGGATGCAAGAGGAAATAATTTTAAGACAGAAACGATGGGTAAATTAATCCAATTTGTATCATCACACGAACTGGGTCATACATTAGGTTTACCACACAATATGGGTAGTTCTTTTGCATACCCTGTAGATTCTTTACGCTCGGCAAGTTTTACTAATAAATTTGGAACAGCACCTTCAATAATGGATTATGCTCGCTTTAATTATGTTGCGCAACCGGAAGATAAAGGAGTTGCTTTAATGCCAAATATTGGCATTTATGATAAATATGCCATTTCTTGGGGATATAGACCTATTTTAGATACTGACGCCAGAGATGAAAAACCAATTTTAGACTCATGGATTTTAAAACACGTAGGAGACCCTTTATACAGGTTTGGACACCAACAAGCGGGCAGCACAGTTGACCCAAGTTCTCAAACAGAAGACTTAGGTGATAATGCTATGAAAGCTTCTGCATATGGAATTAAAAACTTAAAAATAATTCTTCCTAATTTAGAAGAATGGACTTCTGAAAAAGGAGAAAATTATGATAATTTATCTATCATGTATGGACAAGTATTAAGTCAATTTAATAGATATATGGGACACGTAACTGCAAATATTGGTGGTGTTTATGAGGAATATAAAACAACTGATCAAGAAGGAGCAGTTTATAAACCGGTAGACAAGATAACACAAAAAGAAGCTTTAAAATTTGTGATTAATGAATTATTTAATACTCCTACTTGGATGTTAGATAAAAATATTTTAAGTAAAACTGAATTTTCGGGTTCTGTTGAAAGAGTTCGGGGTTTACAGGCGAGAACTTTAAATAGTATTTTAGATCCAGGAAGAATGGCACGAATGATCGAAAATGAAACCTCTAATGGCTCTTTAGCCTTCTCATTATTAAATATGATGAGTGATTTAAGAAAAGGAGTTTGGAGCGAAATTTATTCAAAAAAATCAATTGGCACCTATAGAAGAAACCTACAAAGAGTGTATTTAGACAGATTAGATTATTTATTGAATAAAGCTAAAAATCAAAAAGGAAAAAATAGTGGCTACTATAAAAGCAGTGGAATTAACATCAATCAATCTGATGTGAAATCTATTGCAAGAGGTGAATTAAAACGTATTCAAAGAGACGCAAAAGCTGCATCTAAAAGCGGAAACACTTTAACACGTTACCACTTGCAGGATGTTGTAGATAGAATTGATTCTATTTTAGAACCTAAATAGCTATTTTAAAATGTCTTATGACATTATTTAAGCTAAAAAGTAGTCTATATTTGTAACTCAATATTTTACATGAGTCAAACATTATTGTCTTCTCCTTTACAAGGTTTTACAGATTTTAAATTTAGAAATGCATTCAATCATTTTTTTGGAGGAATTGATACTTTTTATTCTCCATATATTCGTTTGAATGGAAAAATGGTAATTAAAAATTCTTATAAGAGAGA
>JAQXAP010000008.1 GCA_029252865.1 Polaribacter sp. | reverse complement strand
TCTTCAAATTCAGGAATCTCAAAATCGTTACTTAACTTTGCAATTGTATAAAATTCTCTTCTTGTAGGATGATGATTAGAACAAGCATTAAAAGTTTGACCCCAGCAATTTTGATCAATAATTGTATGAATAATTTCGATACAATCTTCTTTATGAATCATATTTACAAAACCTTTTGGCTGTGGTATTTTTCGTCCGTTTTTAAACCAGTTAGAAGGATGTCTCTCATCACCAAATAAACCAGCAAAACGAATTATTGTTGTTTCAAAAAAATTATTCTGTCTAAATAAATCTTCAATTTCTGTTAAAGGTGTTTTTAAAACCACATCTTCTTCTGTCATTACTTTATTCAATCTTCCATAAACAGAAGTGGAACTAATAAATATTACTTTTTGAACATCAGAACTTTGAATTTGAGAAATCAAATTTTGAAAACCATCTACATCTTTAGACGTAATTGAAATGATTAAAATATCAGAACTTAAAAAACTATCAAACTCCTCAAAATCAGAAATATTCACAATGTAAGGTGTTATGTTATTCATTTCTAAAAGTTCTAACTTTTCTTCGGTTGTTGTAGAGCCTTTTACAGAATAACCCTCATCTAGTAATGAAATGGATAAAGGTTTTCCTAACCAACCACAACCTAAAACACTCACTCTTTTCATAAATTAAAACCGATAAATTGAAATTATATCAATAAAATTATTCTTGTAAACGATTGTATAATAACATTAACATTGCTCTCCTTCATTACAGCAATTATCCTCTTTTACTAATTTACAAGAAATAACCGCTAACAATGCACCTAAAATTGGCGCTGTAATATACATCCACAAATGTTTGAAAGTACCAGAAACGATTGCGGGTGCAATAGAACGAGCTGGATTCATGGAAGCATTTGTAATTGGTCCGGCAAACATGGCCTCTAACAAAACAACTGCACCAATTGCAATACCTGCAACTGCGCCTATTTCTTTACTTCCTGTAGAAACATTAATAATAACTACCATCAAGAAAAACGTTAATAATAATTCTAGTACAAACGCACGCCAAACATCTACTGTTGGTATAGTTGCGCCTAAGGTTTCACTTGCAGGAAATAGAAACCAAAGTATTAAACTTGCTGCAAAAGCGCCCAAAATTTGAGCAATTATATAATTAGGAACTTCTTTCCAAGAAAACTTTTTAGCATACGCAAAAGCAATAGAAACTGCAGGATTAAAATGCGCTCCAGAAGTTTCTCCAAAAGCATAGATCATTGCCATAACTATCAATCCCCAAGTAATTGCTATTCCAACATGTGTAACATCTCCTCCCGTAACTTCGTTAATAGTCATTGCTCCTGTTCCACAGAAAATCATAGAAAATGTTCCAATAAATTCAGATATATATTTCTTCATCATTTTTTTATTAGCTCAAAGATACGAACCCTTATTTTAAGTTTTTGTTAACAAATAGCGTTTTTTGAAATTGTAATTTTGAAATAAATAAACTGAATAATCTATAATTATGAAAAAAACTATACTATCATTATTTTTAGCCGCATTTGTATTTTCTGCAACGGCACAAATTAAGACACCAGCGCCAAGTCCTTCACAAAAAATAGAGCAAAAAGTAGGTTTAACAGATGTTACCTTAGAATATTCTAGACCCGGAATAAAAGGAAGAACTATTTTTGGAGATTTAATCCCTTTTGATAAAATTTGGCGAACTGGAGCAAACCAAAACACAAAAATTACATTTTCTACTGATGTTACAATTGGTGGTAAAGCACTAAAGAAAGGAACTTATGCTATTTATACAAAACCAGGAGAACAAACTTGGGATGTAATTTTCTATTCTGATGCAACAAACTGGGGAAATCCAAAAAAATGGGATGAAATGAAGGTTGCTGCACAAGTAAAAGTTAATGTGCAACGAATGCCGATGAAAATTGAAACTTTTACAATGACTTTCGATAATGTAACAAACAATTCTGCCATATTAGGTTTAATATGGGAAAACGTTTATGTTGCAGTAAAATTTGAAACGCCGACAGATGCACTAGTTTCGAAACAAATTAAAGCAATTATGAATGGCCCTTCTGCAAAGGATTATTATGCTGCTGCTGCTTACTATTTAGAAGCGGAAAAAGATATTAAAAAAGCACAAACTTGGATTGATAAAGCTGTTGAAATGACTTCTAAAAAACCTAGATATTGGTATTTACGCAGACAATCTTTAATCCATGCAAAAGCAGGAAACAAAAAAGGAGCTATTAAAGCCGCTCAAGAATCTATAAAGTACGCCGAGAAAGCAGGGAATACGAATTATGTAAAAATGAATGAAGTATCTTTAAAAGAATGGAGTACTAAATAATTAGTTGTTCTTTTTTTTAGACATTTAAAATCTCAAGTTAATGCTTGAGATTTTTTTGTTTGAACAATTTTTAACAACCTAAAAATATTTTGGTTTTAGAGCTCAGAATAAATTTAATATTCAAACTTCACGAAGTAATTTCAATACTTCTGAGTTTTTCTAATAATTTAACCAAACAATTCGTCACTATCCACTGCCAAAGAAGTAATGAATTTTGAAGCATTTTTAATGTCATAATGTAAAATCCTATCCTCTTTTACGATAGGAACATCATTTCTAAATGAGTTAACTATACTTTCAATAAATGGAGAACTTTTTGCGTTTGCAAAACTTAAAGCTTGGGACCCCGTAAACAACTCTATACCTAAAATAGTTTGTAAATTATATACCACTTTTTTACATTTTGTAGCTGCATTTGCTCCCATTGAAACATGGTCTTCTTGCCCATTACTAGATTCAATAGAGTCGACACTTGCCGGAGTTGCATATTGTTTATTTTGACTTACAATACTCGCCGCTGTATATTGAGGAATCATAAAACCAGAATTTAAACCCGGATTTGCAACTAAAAAAGGTGGTAAATGCCTGTGCCCAGAAACTAATTGATAGGTTCTTCTTTCAGAAATATTACCCAGCTCAGACAGAGCAATAGCTAAAAAATCTAATCCTAAAGCCAATGGCTGTCCATGAAAGTTACCACCTGAAATAATTTTATCTTCATCAACAAAAATATTAGGATTGTCCGTAACCGAATTAATTTCTGTTAAAAAAGTTTTTGTAACAAACCGAATCGTATCTTTTGTTGCTCCATGAACTTGAGGCATACATCTAAAAGAATATGGATCTTGCACGTGCTGTTTCTCTTGAGAAATTAGCGCACTATCCTTTAGCAAACCTTTAATTCTTTGTGCTGTTTTTATTTGACCATTATGTGGTCTTGCCAAATGAATTAATTCGTTAAATGGTTCTACTCTTCCATCGAAACCCTCTAAAGAAACAGTACCAATTACATCTGCTAAATAAGATAATTTATGTGATTTTAATAAACAGTAAATACCATAAGACGACATAAATTGTGTCCCGTTTAACAGCGCTAAACCCTCTTTAGATTGCAAATTTATTTTTTCCCAATTAAAAACTTTTAATAATTTTTCTGTCGCTATTTTCTCCCCTTTATAATATACTTCTCCTAACCCAATTAAAGGTAAAGACATATGTGCTAGAGGAGATAAATCTCCAGAAGCACCCAAAGAACCTTGCTCATAAACAACAGGAATAATATCATTATTATAAAAATCTATCAACCTTTTTACAGTAGCCAATTGAACACCTGAATTTCCATAACTTAAAGATTTTACTTTGAACAATATCATCAATTTTACAATTTCACTAGAAACCTCGTTCCCAGTTCCACAAGCATGACTCATTACTAGATTTTCTTGAAGTTTCTGTAAATTATGGTCATTAATTTTTACATTATATAAAGCGCCAAAACCTGTATTGATTCCATAAATTGGTTTAGAAATCAATTTCGTTTTTTCATCTAAATACAATCTACATTTTTCAATCCTTTGAATTGAAGCGTCAGAGAGAGCTAATTTAATATTGCATGAAATAATTTCTTGAATTTTAGATAAATCTAGTGGAAGTGAGTCTATATAATGAAATACTTTCATATCTTAATTTCTTTGTTTTCCAAAATTGCAAATTCAGTTCTGTATATACAAGTGATTTAACTATTTTTATTTACCCATAAATTATATATTTGCAGTCCAATAAAATAACTAAAATAATGAAAAAAATAAGTCTTGCCATTTTTGCTCTTTTAATCATAGTATCATGCGCAAATGAACACCCTAAAAATTACATATCTTTATCAGGAAAACTAGAAAATAATAAAGATTCTATAATTACAATTTCTGGAAGAACTGGTGATATTAAAACGATTTCTATTAAAGAAGATGGGTCTTTTAAAGATACATTAGAAGTCCCTAAAGCAGATATCTATACATTTCAGACAAGTAGAGAAAAAAGAGCCCCTATATATTTAAAAAATGGCTTTAATATTTCTATCAAAGGAGATGCCGATAACTTTATGACAAGTTTTGAGTTTTCGGGCGCGGGTTCTTCTAACACCAAATTTATTATGGCTCAATTAGAAAAAAGTAGAAGCATGGGAAACCCTGCTGATATTTTGGCTTTAGAGAAAGAAGCTTTTGAAACCAAGATAAATTCATTAAAAAAAGAATATGATAGTATTTTATCTTCTTATAATGATTTAGATAGTGCTTTAGTTGATATGGCGAATAAACAGAATTTACAAATGTTTGATTATTTTGAAAAAAGCTATGCGAATAGTAAAATGATAGGGAAAGGAAAACCTTCTCCAAAGTTTGAGAATTATGTTGACTTTAAAGGTGGTAAGAAATCATTAGATTCTTTTAAAGGAAAATATGTATATATTGATGTTTGGGCAACTTGGTGTGGACCTTGTATAAGAGAAATACCATCTTTACAAAAATTAGAAAAAGAATATCATAATAAAAACATTGAGTTTGTTAGTATTTCTACAGATGAATCTAGAAGAAGCGGTGGATCTTGGGAAGCTGCAGAAAAAAAATGGAGAGACTTTGTGAAAGAAAAACAAATGGGTGGAGTTCAGTTGTGGGCTGGACAAGATAATGCTCTTCAACAAGCCTATCAAATTACAGGAATTCCAAGGTTTATATTAATTGATCCATCAGGTAATATTGTTGATGCAAATGCACCAAGACCCTCTGACCCGAGATTAAAAGATTTATTGAATTCTTTAGAAATTTAATCAAAGTAATTTCATAAAAAAAGCGAAATCTAAAATTAGATTTCGCTTTTTTTTTTACAAAATAAACATTAATTTATTCTTTATAAACTCCCATTTGAGCATATTTATCCATTCTCTGAGAAACAAGGTCTACATCAGTTAAATCTTTTAACTCATCAAAAGCAGTCATAATTTGCGATTGAACAGCTCTAAAAGCTCCTTCTCTATCTGTATGCGCTCCACCAACCGGTTCTTTTATAATTCCGTCAATTAACTTTAACTTTTTCATATCTGTACCTGTTAATTTTAATGCAGCAGCAGCTTGTTCTTTATAATCCCAACTTCTCCATAAAATTGAAGAACAAGATTCTGGAGAAATAACGGTGTACCAGGTATTTTCCATCATATACACTCTATCACCTACTCCAATACCTACAGCTCCACCAGAAGCTCCTTCACCAATAACAATCGTTATAATTGGTGTTTTTAAGCGAGTCATTTCTAAAATATTTCTAGCAATTGCCTCACCTTGTCCACGTTCTTCTGCTTCTAAACCTGGATATGCACCAGGAGTGTCTAATAAAGTAACAACAGGAATCTTAAATTTCTCAGCCATTTTCATTAATCGCAGAGCTTTTCTGTATCCCTCTGGATTTGCCATTCCAAAATTTCTGTACTGACGCGTTTTGGTATTATATCCTTTTTGCTGACCAATAAACATAAAAGACTGATCACCTATCTTACCTAAACCACCAATCATGGCTTTATCGTCTTTTACACTTCTATCTCCATGAAGTTCCATAAAAGTATCTCCACAAAGAGATTTAATATAATCTAAAGTATAAGGTCTATTAGGGTGTCTAGATAATTGAACTCTTTGCCAAGGGGTCATATTCAAATAAACATCCTTTCTGGCTTTTTCTAGTTTTTTTTCGATTTTTTCACAAGTAGCACTTACATCTACATCACTTTCTCTACCAATAATTTTGCACTTATCTAGCTGATCTAAAAGCTCTTTAATTGGCATTTCAAAATCTAAATATTCCATACTGTAATGATTTGATCTTCGTTGATTTATTTAAGCAAACATACTATAAAATTCGTTGTTTATTTTAAAAATAAGTTACTTTTTTCTAACAGATTTTCCTGTAATTTTACTTTTTATTACCTTTTTATTTTTAATAATACCGTTTAATAAAACGACAAATAATACTACAAAAGCACCGAAATAAAATTCCATGTTCATTTTTTCTTTATCCCCAAAAACAAATAAGGCCAAAATAATTGCATAAATAGGCTCTAAATTTATGGTTAACATTACAGTATATGGTGATATATATTTCATCACATTAACCGAGGCTATAAAAGCGTAAGCAGTACAAACACTACTTAAAATAACTAAATATAACCAATCTTCTTTTGCAACCTCAAAGAACGTTGCGTTAAAGCTATTTGTATAAACAAAGTAAATAGATATAAAAAGTACCCCAAAAAACATTTGATAAAGCGATATTGTACCTCCTGAATATTTTTTAATAAAAAGGCCATTAAAAACTGAGAAAACAGCATTTAAAAAGGACGAAATTAATGCGTATATAATTCCTAATTTATATTGACTTTCAAAATTGAAAATGATATACAAACCAAAAATTACAATTAAACCCAATATAATTTCTAAAAGTTTAATTTTTCTTCTAAAAAAAATTGGCTCTATAAATGAAACAAAAAAAGCTCCTGTGCTCATTGTTACCAAGGCAACTGAAACATTAGATACTTTTATGGCCTTAAAAAAAAAGATCCAATGTAAAGCAATTATAATTCCGGTAAACAAAAATTTAAAAATCCCCTTAGTATCAACTTTAAATGATTTCTTTTTGACAATAAAATACAGCGCAATAAAAACAACTGCTAAGGACATTCTGTACCAAACTAACGGCACTGAATCTAAACTTATTAAGGCGCCTAAAATTGCCGTAAAGCCCCAGATAAAAACAATAAAATGGAGTAATAAATAATTTTTGAGCTTATTTTCTTGCATTTAAATATAAATATAAAGCCAAGCAACCAAAAAATAAATTTGGCATACATACATATATAAGAGAACTTACACCTGCAACCGCTCCTAAAACTTCTGATATTTTCATTAAAAAAATATAGATAAACATAATACCAATACCAATAGCCAAATTAACTCCTGTACCCCCTCTTTTTTTTCTAAAAGCTAAAGCTACTGCAATTATTGTTAAAATATAGGAAGCTATCGGTAAACTTGTTCTCTTATAAAGTTCTACTAGATATGCATTTAAGTTTTTAACACCTCTCTTTTTAGAAATATTGATAAAATCATTTAACTCATCTGATGGCATTTCTTGTGCAAATGCAGATTTATAAATTAAATCTTTTGGAGTAAAGCTAAAAACGGTATCTATTTTTACTCCAGAAAAGATACTATCTCTATCCTTATAAATTTTTCGTAATTTCCAATTACTAAGTTCAAATGTAGAATCTTTGTAATTATAACTTATTCTACTCGCAACTAATTTAGATTTTAATTGTATTCCATTATATACTTCAGATGTAAAATCATAACCAGATTTAGTTTCTGTGTTAAAACTTCTTATAAATATATAAGTACTATCTGTTAATTGTAAGCTAAAATCAGAGACTCTTTTTAATTCATTTTTTTGTCTAACGCTTTTAATATATTCTTTTTCAAAGTCTCTTCTTTCTTTGCTACTCATTGGCACCACAAAATGGTTCATTACCAAAGAAATAATTGTTATTAGAGTAGCACCTATAAAATAGGGATACAAAAACCGTGTAAATGAAACTTTTGCATTTGTAATGGCAATAATTTCTGTGTTATTCGATAATTTTGAGGTAAATAAAATTACAGCAATAAATAGCGCCAAAGGCATAAATGTATTGGCATAATAAATAATAAAATTCTTATAATATTCATCTACAATTTGGTGAAAACCTAAATCTGCGTGCTCTAAAAAATTATCAATTTTTTCAGAAATGTCTATAGCAATGGCTATTGGAATCAAGATTAATAAGGTGAACAAAAAAGTTACCAAAAATCGTTTTAATATGTACCAATCTATAATCTTCACGTAAGCGGCGTAATTGTTTATTTATTTAATAAATTTTAAGGTTTAATCTTATTTTTTGATGTCGTGCTCTAAAAAACACCTCGCATTAAAGTCGATTATCCATTTGTTTTACCATTTTATCTTTCCATTCTCTGAAATTTCCTGCTAAAATGTGTTTTCTTGCTTCACGCGTTAACCACACATAAAAACCTAAGTTATGAATAGATGCAATTTGTTTTCCTAACATTTCTTTCGATGCAAAAAGGTGACGTAAATATGCTTTTGAATACATGGTATCCACCCATGTAATACCCATATCGTCTATCGGAGAAAAATCATCTTCCCACTTTTTATTTTTTATATTGATTGAACCATGAGCTGTAAACAACATTCCGTTTCTTGCATTTCTTGTTGGCATTACACAATCAAACATATCTATACCTAAAGCAATATTTTCTAAAATGTTAATTGGCGTACCAACTCCCATTAAATATCGCGGTTTGTCCTCTGGTAAAATTTCTGTAACAACTTCTGTCATTGCATACATTTCTTCTGCCGGTTCACCTACGGAAAGACCTCCAATTGCGTTTGCTTGTTGACAAGAATTTGCTATATATTCTGCAGATTGTCTTCGTAAATCTTTAAATGTACTTCCTTGTACAATAGGCATAAATGTCTGCTCGTAACCGTATTTAAATGGTAATTTTTCTAAATGTTTCACACACCTATCTAACCACCTATGCGTCATAAACATAGAACGTTTTGCATAATTGTATTCGCACGGATAAGGAGTACATTCATCAAAAGCCATAATAATATCAGCACCAATTGTGCGCTGTGTTTCCATTACGTTTTCTGGTGTGAAATGATGCATAGAACCATCTATATGGCTCTTAAACTTTACACCTTCCTCGTTAATTTTTCTTCTTCCTGACAATGAATATACTTGATAACCTCCAGAATCTGTTAGAATATTACTATCCCAATTCATAAACTTGTGCAAACCACCGGCTTTTTCTAAAATTTCTAAACCTGGACGTAAAAATAAATGATAAGTATTACCTAAAATAATATCTGGTTTTATTTCGTTTTTTAGTTCTGTTTGATGAACACCTTTTACGGTTCCAACAGTTCCTACAGGCATAAAAATTGGGGTTTCAATTACTCCATGATCTGTCGTTATTGATCCTGCTCTTGCCTTGCTTTTTGGGTCGGTAATTTTTAAGTCGAATTTCATTGGCAGCAAAGATAGTATTATTTAAGAATTGAGAAATAAAATGAACTGATATATAAAACCAAAAGTTATTTTACTTATTTGATTTACAAAAATATCCATTAAGCATAGAAATGGAAATCCCTTTTTTATTTTTTGAAATAAAAAAGATGGCCATGCAAAACCTGACTATAGCCAGAAACCGAAAAAGAATTACCAGCGTTTCTTTTTAGCCGGTCCGTTCGCTGTGTTTCTTTTACTTTTTGAAGATGATTTTCTAAAAGAAGCACTTTTTTTATTAAAGTTGTTTTTAGTAGTTGCTTGTTTTCGCTTTACTTTTGCTTGCTTAGGCTTTTCTTTTACTAAAGAAGCTTCTTCAGTTTTTGATGAATTAGAAATCATAGTATTAATTTCTTTCATTTCTTCATCTGTTAACTCTCGCCAATCACCAGATTGCAAATATCCAAGATTTACGTTCATAATTCTTGTACGCTTTAACTTTGTTACCTCGTAATCTAAGTATTCGCACATTCTACGAATTTGACGATTTAAACCTTGCGTTAAAACAATTTTAAAAATTTTATCGCTTATTTTTTCTACCAAACACTTATTGGTCATCTTACCTAATATAGGAATTCCGCTCCCCATACTTTGTATAAAACCGTCAGTAATAGATTTGTTTACTGAAACAATGTATTCTTTCTCGTGATTATTTCCTGCACGGAGTATTTTATTGACGATATCACCATCATTTGTTAGGAAAATTAAGCCCTCAGATGGCTTATCTAAACGTCCAATCGGAAACAATCTTTCGGGATAATTTACATGTTTTACGATATTATTTGGCTCTCTATCATCTGTTGTAGAAACAATGCCAACTGGCTTATTTAAAGCTATATAAAGAGGTAAGTCTTTTGGTGTTACCAAGCGACCATCTAACTTTACGACATCTTTTTTGCTCACTCTATTGCCGAGTTGGGTAGCTTTACCATTAATAGTAATCCTACCTTCTTTTATATATTTTTCTGCTTCCCTCCGAGAGCAAATACCCGAAGAACTTATATATTTATTAAGATTTATAGATTTTTGATTCGAAGTGTCCAACAAAAAAGATGTTGAAAAGTTAG
>JAQXAP010000172.1 GCA_029252865.1 Polaribacter sp. | reverse complement strand
ACTTGTTCACCTTCATCTGTACCGTCGATAGGTGTTAAAATTCCTGCTCTATTTGGTAAAGACATTTCGATTAAAACTTCGTTAGAATTTAAGTTGTTTAACATTTCGCTTAAAAAACGCGAATTAAAACCAATTTGCATATCATCGCCCTGATAGTCGCAACTTAGACGTTCATCAGCTTTGTTGGAGAAATCTAAATCTTCTGCAGAAATATTTAGTTCTGTACCCGCCATTTTTAAACGAATCTGGTGAGTTGTTTTACTAGAAAAAATAGAAACACGTCTCACAGAGTTTAAGAAAGAAGCTCTATCAACGGTTAATTTATTTGGGTTTTCTTTGGGTATTACAGCCTCGTAGTTAGGGTATTTTCCATCAATTAAACGACAGACTAAAACGATATTATCAAAAGTAAATTTAGCGTTTGCGTCATTATATTCTATTGTAACTTCACTATCAGAGCCACCTAAAATTCCTTTTAATAAATTTAAAGGTTTCTTTGGCATAATGAACTCTGCTGTTTGATCTGCAGTAACATCCGTTCTTGAGTACTTTACTAATTTATGAGCGTCTGTTGCAACAAAGGTTAAACTTTGTGAACTAAATTGAAAAAATACTCCACTCATAACCGGGCGTAAATCATCGTTTCCAGCAGCGAATATTGTTTTGGAAATAGCAGTTCCTAAAATACTTGCAGGTATGACTGTTTTAATCGGGGATGGCAAAGAAACTGACTTTGGAAATTCATCTCCACCAAAATAAGCCATATCATATTTACCTTGATCAGAACTAATTTCAATCGTGTTTTCTCCCTCTGTTTTGAATGTTAAAGGCTGATTAGGAAATGTTTTTAAAGTATCTAATAATAAGCGAGCAGATACTGCTATAGAACCAGAACTTTCACTCTCCACATCAACTACAGAACTCATAGTTGTCTCTAAATCTGATGCAGAAACTTTTAGTTCATTTTCAGATAATTCAAATAAAAAGTTATCTAAAATGGGTAATGTGTTGTTGCTATTTATAACGCCTCCTAAAACTTGTAATTGTTTTAATAATTGCGAACTAGATACAATAAATTTCATGTAGTGTCTTTTCTTTGTTTGTTTTACAAATATATTCTAAATAAGTGACTTTTAAAATTATTTTATCAACAGGTTATTACCATTTTTTTGATGAATTGATAAACGTTATAATTATGTTAATTCAATTTTTTCGGACAGAAAAAAACTATTTTTGTAGACAACACCAATCTAATCAAATGAAGAAAAACACAATATTTAGATTTTTATTTTTTTTGATATCATTGAGTTTATTCGCTCAAAAGCCTCAAAAGTTAACATCAAATCAGATTTATGAGAAACTTCAAAAGCTTAATTTTCTGGGAACTGCTTTATATATTGCTGCGCATCCAGATGATGAAAATACACGGCTAATTGCTTATCTGGCAAATAAGGTAAAGGCAAGAACGGGTTATTTATCACTAACAAGGGGTGATGGAGGTCAGAATTTAATTGGTCCAGAAATTAGAGAATTATTAGGGGTAATTAGAACACAAGAATTATTAGCTGCAAGAAGAGTTGATGGAGGGGAACAGCTTTTTAGTAGGGCAAATGATTTTGGATATTCTAAACATCCAGATGAGACTCTGGAGATTTGGGATAAACAAGCAGTTTTAGGTGATGTTGTTTGGGCAATTAGAACCTTTAAGCCAGATGTAATTATTAATAGATTTGACCATAGAACTCCCGGAACAACACATGGTCATCACACAGCTTCTGCTATGTTAAGTGTTGAAGCCTTTGATCTTGCAATTGATAAAACAAAGTATGCGGATCAGCTTAAGTATACAAGTGTTTGGCAACCCAAACGTTTGTTTCAAAATACTTCTTCTTGGTTTTATAGTGATAAATCAAAATTTAAAGCAGCAGCGAAAGATTTTACTAAATTTGATATTGGGGTGTATTATCCGCTAAAAGGACTTTCCAACAACGAGCTCGCTTCAATGGCAAGTAGCCAACATTTATGCCAAGGTTTTGGCAGGTTAACAACAAGAGGAGAACAAACTGAATATGCTGAGTTGTTAAAAGGAGCTCCTTTAAAAGATAAAACAGATATCTTTTCAGGTATAAATACCACTTGGAATCGTATAGCAAATGGTGGAGAAATTGGTGATATTTTATATGAAGTTGAAAATAATTTCGATTTTATAAATCCTTCAAAACATTTACCTCAATTGATGGAAGCATATCTATTGATTCAAAAATTAGAAGACGATCATTGGAGAGTGATTAAGGAAAAACAAATTAAAATAATTATTGAAGCTTGTTTAGGTTTGTATTTAGAAGTTTCTGCAGTAAGTTCTTCTGGAACACCAAACTCTAAAACAGATGTTAATTTTGAAGTATTAAACAGAAGTAATGTTCCCATAATATTGACATCTATTAAATCTACGCTTGATAAAAAAATAATTTATAAGGGTTTTGATTTAGAGCAAAATAAAAAGCTAAATTTCAAAGAACAGATTCTATTAAATACAAATATATTTTCAGATCCATATTGGTTAAAGAAAGAGTCCTCTTTAGGAATGTATAAAGTAGATAACCAGGAATTGATAGGGAAACCACAAACGCCTAGAGTAGTTAAAGTAGATTTTAACCTTGTTGTAAATTATTTACCAATCACAATCTCTAAAAATGTTGTTATGAGGTATTCAGAGAGAGATAAAGGAGAAATTTATGAACCTTTTGAAATTCTGCCAAGAATAACTACTAAACTAAAAAATAAGGTGCTTATTTTTTCTGATAGCATCCCTAAAAATATTAATTTAGAGGTAAGGGCTGGTGATAATTTTGTAAGTGGAAAAGTGAGTTTGAAAGTTCCAGAAAATTGGATCGTGTCACCTAAAGAAATTATTTTAAATATTGATCAGAAAAAAGATAAACAAACAGTTGCTTTTTCAGTAACTCCTCCTAAAAATCAGTCTGAAGGAAAGTTAGAAGTTATAGCTGTTTCTGAGGGGAAAACTTACAAAAAGGAGTTGGTTGAGATTGATTACAATCACATTCCTAAACAATCTGTTTTATTAAAATCTGAAGCTAAAATTGTTCGTTTAAATATTAAAAAAGTAGGCGATAAGATTGGTTATATAAAAGGAGCAGGTGATGCAATTCCAGAAAGTTTACGTCAGATTGGTTATTCTGTAGAGAACATAAATCCTTTAGAAATAAATGGCCAAAATTTATTAAAATATGATGCTATTGTTACAGGTGTTAGAGCTTATAATGTGGTAAAAGAGCTCAAGTTTAAACAGAAGTTT
Organism: Polaribacter sp.; assembly: GCA_029252865.1. Taxonomy (GTDB): domain Bacteria; phylum Bacteroidota; class Bacteroidia; order Flavobacteriales; family Flavobacteriaceae; genus Polaribacter. The sequence goes on along the minus strand of JAQXAP010000172.1, from coordinate 900 downwards.
TTGCTTGAATATGTAGAAAAAGGAGGGAACATGATTGTACAATATAACACAAATAGAGGTGTAAATGTTGGTGCGCCATTTTCATTAGAACTATCGAGAGATAGAGTTACCGATGAGTTTTCAGAAGTTAGAATTTTAGACAGAAATAACTCACTTTTAAATTTCCCGAATAAAATCACTGAGGAAGACTTTAAAGGTTGGGTACAAGAACGCGGTTTGTATTTTCCAGGCTCTTGGAGTAAAGAATATACGTCAATTTTATCAATGAATGATAAAGGCGAAACTGCGAAAAATGGAAGTTTATTAATAGCTAAATATGGCAAGGGAAATTATATTTACACAGGTTTAAGTTTCTTTAGAGAATTGCCTGCTGGAGTTTCTGGAGCCTATAAATTATTTGCTAATTTGTTATCTGTTGGAAAGGAAGAATAAAGTTCAAAAGTAATAAAGTTTCAAAGTTAGTCATGCAATCTTTTACAGTAACCTCTGACTTAATAACAGTTGTTTAAACATGAAACTACAGAAATTAAGCAAAGAAGCTTAATCCTGATTTAGCGATTTATTTGAGCTCTATTTTATTCTTTTTCGAAATAAAAAAAGCAAGTATCAAATGCATGAAACAGTGTCAAAAGTAAAATATAATAGAATGAAAGAACAAAAATATACGTGGAAAAAAGAGTATTCATTAGTTTTAATAGCCAATATTATTTATATGATTATGTTTTATTTTATCTCTAATTATTTTACAGTTTAATTGATGGAGATAGAAAGTAAATTACACGCCGTAGATTGGATTATTTTATCTATTACACTAATTTTTATTGTTGCTTACGGAACTTACGTAACTAGGAAAAACGACAATGTTACTGACTACATAAAAGGAGGAAATAGAGCTCAAAT
>JAQXAP010000157.1 GCA_029252865.1 Polaribacter sp. | reverse complement strand
ATGGCTTTAAAAGTCTATCAAATTATTTTAATATTATGATGTTAAGTCGGTAAACAACTTTATTCCTGATTGAATGATTTGTTTGAGTTCTTCTTATTTTTTTAACAAAAAAGTGAGTTTTGAAAGCTACAAATAGCTTCTAATTATATTATTTTGGGCTATAAACCGCGCAAGGAATAATTACTTCTTCTAACGAAATTCCACCATGTTGATAGGTATTCTTGTAGTATTTTACAAAATGATTGAAGTTATTTGGATAAGCAAAAAACAAATCTTCTTTGGCAAAAATAAATGAGCTATTCATTGAAATAGTTGGTAAGAATATATCTTTGGGATTTCTTACAGCAAACACATTTTTATCTTCATAGGAAAGGCTTCTACCTGTCTTATAACGAAGATTTGCACTAATATTTTTATCACCAATTACTTTTGTTGGATGTTTACAATTAATAGTACCATGATCTGTTGTAATAATTAATTTTTGACCTAATTGTTGTGCTTTTTGTATGATTTCAAACAAAGGAGAATTTCTAAACCAACTTAAGGTTAAACTTCTATAGGCTTTGTCGTCACCAGCCAATTCTTTTATTACTTCCATTTCAGTTTTAGAATGCGAGAGCATGTCAACAAAATTATAAACTACGGCTGTTAAATCGTTTTGCCTTGTTCCGTTGTAATTATCGGCTAAATCTTTACCATTTTTTAGATTAGTAATTTTATAGTACTCATATTTTAAATCTAAACCTAAGCGTTTTATTTGTGATGATAAAAATTCATTTTCGAACAAATTCATTCCGCCTTCATCAGTATCATTTTTCCAAAAATTAGGATACCTTTTTTCCATTTCAGACGGCATTAAACCAGAAAAAATAGCATTTCTAGCATATTGGGTTGCAGTAGGTAAAATGGAGAAATAGGAATGTTCTACCTCTTTCTTATAATAATTATTTACTAAGGGTTCTAAAATTCTGTATTGGTCATAGCGCAAATTGTCAATAACTACCCATAAAACTCCTTGGTTTTTACTTAATTCGGGAACTACATAATCTTTAAATAATGTATGAGAAAAAGTAGGTTTATCATTAGAAGTTAAAAAATCTTCATAATTCTTTTTTATAAATTTAAAAAACTGAGTATTGGCTTCCAGCTTCTGGCTTTCTAGGATGCTCAACATTCCCTGATCACTAATATTTTCTAATTCTAGTTCCCAATGAACTAATTTTTTATAGAGCTCAATCCATTCTTCGTAAGAACTTACTATGTTCATATCTAGAGATATTTTTCTAAATTCTTGCTGATAGCTAGATGTCGTTTTTTCAGTAACTAAACGAGAGTTATCTAAGTTTTTCTTTAGACTAAGTAAGATCTGACTTGGATTTACCGGTTTGATCAAATAATCAGCAATTTTCGAGCCAATTGCTTCTTCCATTATATATTCTTCCTCACTCTTTGTAATCATTACCACAGGTAAATTGGATTGTTTTTGTTTGATTTCTGCGAGTGTTTCCAAACCTGTTAATCCAGGCATGTTTTCATCTAGAAATACAATATCAAAGCTTTCTTCATCCACTAAATCAATTGCATCTGCACCATTTGTGCAAGTAGTTACTTTGTAGTTTTTACGTTCTAAAAAAATAATGTGAGGTTTTAGTAATTCTATCTCATCATCAACCCATAAAATTTGTATACTACTCATATTTTTGCTTTGGCTTTTAATAGTTAACCCTAAAAATAGGTATTTGTTATATTTTTTTGGCTTTAAAAATGATAAAATATTGCCAAAAAAAATAATGGTTGTACTTTGCCGTATAATGATAAAAATATTACTTTGAATACTAAAAAACCAAATAAATTAAAAATTTTAAATGATCCCATTTATGGTTTCATTCAAATACCAAATACTTTAATTTTTGATATTATAGAGCACCCTTATTTTCAGAGACTAAGAAGAATTACTCAAATGGGCTTTTCTAATTTGGTTTATCCTGGTGCTAATCATACACGTTTTCATCATGCGATTGGCTGTATGCATTTGATGCAAAAAGCAGTTGGAGTTCTTAGGTTTAAGGAGGTTTTGATTTCTAGAGAGGAAGAAAATGCATTGTATATCGCAATTTTATTGCATGATATTGGTCATGGAGCATTCTCTCATGCCTTAGAGCATAGTATTGTTAGTGGAATTTCTCATGAAGAAATTTCTTTAAATTTCATGAAAAAATTAAATAAAGAATTTGACGGCAAACTTAATTTAGCTATTGAGGTTTTTGAGGGAAAGAATCCGCGTAAATTTTTATTCCAATTAATTTCAAGTCAGTTAGATATTGATAGGTTAGATTATTTAAAAAGAGATAGTTTTTATACAGGTGTAACAGAGGGAAATATTTCATCAGATAGATTAATTGCAATGATGAATGTGAAAAATGATGAATTGGTTATTGAAGAGAAAGGAATTTACTCGGTAGAAAAGTTCTTAATTGCACGACGTTTAATGTATTGGCAGGTATATCTGCATAAAACCGGTTTAGTTGCTGAAAATATGTTGGTTAATGTCTTAAAAAGAGCTAAAGAATTAGCTGAAGACGGAGTCGAATTATCGTCAAGCACTAGTTTAAAATATTTCTTGTATAATCAGATATCTGAAAATAATTTTAATGATGAAACCTTAAATATGTTTTCTGAGTTAGATGATTATGATGTGCTTTCGGCAATCAAAGAGTGGTCAAATCATGAAGACAAAGTACTTTCTTTATTGTCAAAAATGATTATTCATAGAAAATTATTACGAATTGAAATTCAACAAAAAGAGTTTGAAAAATCAGACTTAGATAACAAAATAAAAACAGTTGCGAGGAAACTAAATCTATCAAATAATGAAGCAAAATTTTTCGTGTTTTCAAAAAAGATTTCGAACCAAGCATATCAGCAAGAAAAACCTATTTTTATTCTGAATAAAAAAGGAAATATTAAGGATATTGCACAAGCATCAGACCAATTAAATTTACAAGCGCTTACAACCCCTGTAATCAAACATTTTATTTGTTATCCAAAGTAACGATGAGATTAGCCAAATTACTTTAAATTTTATATTTTTGCGTTTGATGAAATTTACAGCAAAACAAATAGCAGATATTTTGGAAGGCGAAATTTTGGGAGATCCCAATGAAGAAGTTTCTAAATTATCTAAAATAGAGGAAGGAGAAAAAGGATCTTTAACCTTTCTCTCAAATCCTAAATATAATTCTTTTTTATACACTACAAAAGCCTCAGTCGCTATAGTCAACAATAATTTTAAGTTAGAAAAATCAACAAAGACAACTTTAATAAAGGTAGAAAATGCTTATGAAGCTTTTTCTAAAATATTATCACTTTATAACGAGGTTAAAAACAATAAGACGGGTAGAGAAAATCCAAATTTTATATCAGATTCTGCAAAAATTGGACAGAATGAATATATTGGAGCATTCTCATATATAGGTGAAAATGTTACGCTTGGAGATAATGTAAAAATTTACCCTAGTTCGTATATTGGAGACAATTCAATTATTGGTGATAATTGTGTTATTTTTTCAGGGGTTAAAATTTATTCAGAAACTATTATCGGTGATAATTGTAAAATTCATGCAGGCACTATAATTGGTTCTGACGGTTTTGGATTCACCCCTAACGAAAATGGAGAATATTTAGCAATACCGCAAATTGGAAATGTAATTATTGAGGACAATGTAGATATTGGTTCTGCATGCACAATAGATCGAGCTACAATGGGATCTACAACCATAAGAAAAGGTGTGAAATTAGACAACCAGATACAAGTGGCCCATAATGTAGAAATAGGAAGAAATACAGTAATTGCCTCTCAAACCGGTATTGCAGGTTCCACAAAAATTGGCAGCAATTGTATGATTGGTGGGCAAGTAGGTATTTCTGGTCATTTAAAAATAGGAAATAATGTAAAAATATTAGCTCAAGCTGGTATTTCAAAAAATTTAAAGGATGATGAGATTGTAAATGGATCACCTGCTTTTAAAATACAAGATTTTAATAAAAGTGCTGTTTATTTTAGAAATTTACCTAAAATGGCATCAAAAATTAATAAGATAGAAAAAGAGTTGAAGACTCAAAATCAAAAAATAAATGAGTAAGAAGCAAAAGACAATAAAAGAAAAAGTAAGTTTATCTGGTGTCGGTATTCATACAGGTAAAACTGTAAATATGACCATAAAACCTGCACCTGTAAATCATGGTTTTGCTTTTAGCAGAGTAGATTTAGAGGGATCACCAATTATAGAAGCAAAAGTAGAATATGTTGTTAATACACAAAGAGGTACTAATTTAGAAAAAAATGGCGTTCAAATTCAGACTTCAGAGCATGTATTAGCTGCCGCTGTTGGTCTAGATATTGACAATCTTTTAATAGAATTAGATTCTCCTGAGCCTCCTATTATGGACGGTTCTTCTAAATATTTTGTTGAAGCTCTAGAAAAAGCAGGTATTGAAGATCAAGATGCAGAAATAGAGGAGTATGTTGTAAAAGAAATCATCTCTTTTAAAGACGAGATTACTGGAAGCGAAATAATTTTAATGCCTTCTGATAATTATGAAATAACAACGATGGTAGATTTTGGAACTAAAATTCTTGGAACCCAGAACGCGACGTTAGATAAAATATCAGATTTTAAAGAAGAAATTGCCGATGCCAGAACTTTCAGTTTTTTACATGAAATTGAAATGCTTTTGGAAAATGATTTAATTAAAGGCGGTGATTTAAATAACGCAATTGTATATGTTGACAAAGAGTTGTCCTCTGGAACAATGGAAAAATTAAAGAAAGCATTTAAAAAAGAGAATATTAGTGTTAAACCTAACGGTATTCTGGATAATCTTACTTTACACTGGGCAAATGAGGCCGCGAGACATAAATTACTAGATGTAATTGGTGATTAAGCTTTAGTTGGAGTTAGAATTAAAGGAAAAATAATTGCAAACAAGCCAGGACACTTAATTAATACTCAGTTCGCAAAAAAATTAGCAAAAATAATCAAATTAGAAAAAAGGAATAAAGTACCTTCATATGATTTGAATTTACCTCCTTTGTTAGATATTCATCAAAT
>JAQXAP010000155.1 GCA_029252865.1 Polaribacter sp. | reverse complement strand
TTTAGAGAGAAAGCTCCAATTACTGCCCATAGAGATATGTATTTAGATTCTTTAGGCAATGTTGTTAAAAACAAAAGTACTTTAGGAGCAAATGCCGTTGGAATTCCTGGCTCTGTAGCCGGTACTTTTGAAGTGTATGAGAAATTTGGAACTTTACCCTTCAAAGAGTTAATTCAGCCCTCAATTGATTTGGCTAGAAACGGATTTAAAGTAACAGAAAAACAAGCAAATTCTATAAATAGTGGTACAAAGAAAATTAGTAAAGTAAATAATTATAAAACTTTATTTCAAAAAGAATGGAAAAAAGGAGACTTACTGAAACAGGAGGAGTTAGCTCAGACTTTAGAAAGGATTCGTGATTTTGGAAAAGACGGATTTTACAGAGGAGAAACAGCTGATTTATTTGTAAATTACGTGACTGATTTAGGTGGAATTGTTTCCAAACAAGATTTAGAAAAATACGAGGCAATTTGGAGAAAACCCATATCTTTTTATTACAAAAATCATAAAATAATTTCGATGACTTTGCCTGCAAGTGGTGGAATTTGTTTAGCACAAATCTTAAAATCTTTAGAGCCTTTTGATTTGTCTAATATTAATCATAACTCAACTAAATACATTCAATTATTAACAGAAGCAGAGAGAAGATCTTATGCTGATAGAGCAAACTTTTTAGGCGATATTGATTTTGTAAAAATACCTATTGACAGTTTAACAGACACCGAATATATCAATCAAAGAATGGCTTCTTTTTCTTGGGATAAAGCAACACCCTCATCGGAAGTTTCACATGGGAAAGTATTAGGTTATGAAAGCAACGAAACTACGCACTACTCTATTATAGATCAATTTGGAAATGCTGTTTCTGTAACCACGACGCTAAACACGGGTTACGGCTCAAAAGTATTAGTAAAAGGCGCAGGTTTTTTTTTAAATAATGAAATGGATGATTTCAGCAGTAAACCTGGTGTACCAAATGTCTATGGTTTAATCGGTTCTGAAGCTAACTCGATTGCATCAGAAAAACGAATGCTAAGTTCCATGACACCAACAATTATAGAAAAAGATGGCAAATTAAAAATGGTATTAGGAACTCCCGGAGGATCAACTATAATTACTTCAGTTTTACAAAATATTTTAAATGTTGTAGATTATAATATGGGTATGCAAGAATCTGTAAATCAACCTAGGTTTCATCACCAATGGTTACCAGATGTAATTAAAATGGAACCTAATGGATTTAAAACAGCAACTAAAAGAAAACTTAATACTTTAGGTTATGAAATTTTAGAAAAAAACTCTTTAATAATTGGTAAAGTTGATGCTATTCTCATTTTACCTGATGGAAAGTTAGAGGGTGGTGCAGATAAAAGAGGCGATGATACTGCTGTTGGGTTTTAATTAACTATCAGTAAAAATAACAACTTTGAAACATAAAAAAATGCAAACACAACCTTTCCATTTAGCCATTCCTGTAAAAGATTTGGAGAAATGTAGAACTTTTTACAGAGATATTTTAAACTGCGAAGAAGGCAGAAGTTCTGAATATTGGGTAGACTTCAATTTCTTTGGACATCAATTAGTTATTCATCAAAAAGATGATTTTAACCCCTGTAGAATCTCTAATCTTGTTGATGGACATGATGTACCTGTTCCTCATTTTGGAGTTGTTTTAACTTGGGATAATTGGCATAACTTGGCGGAAAAATTAAAAACTGCTGAAATAGAATTTGTGATTGAACCATGTATTAGGTTTAAAGGAAAAGTTGGTGAACAAGCTACAATGTTTTTTAATGATCCTGAGAATAACGCTTTAGAATTCAAAGCTTTTAAAAATCTGAGTCAATTATTTGCGAAATAATGCAATTAGTAGAAACTCATATTGCACAAAAACAAGAAAACGCTATTCGATTCCAAGAATATGGGGTAGGAATTTTTAATACCATCCCCACAAAATCAGGTATTAAAAAGGCCATTAAAAAAGGACTTATTTTTATTGACAACAATTTAGCAACAACCTCTAAATATATTTCTGGTGGAGAAAAAATTGAACTATTTGAATCAGAAAAACCATCAACTTTTGAAAGATTAAAACTCGATTTAGAAGTCTTATTCGAGGATGATTATTTGGCAATAATTCATAAACCAGCAGGGATATTAGTAAGTGGTAATAAATTTATAACAATTGCAAATGGTTTAACTCAAAACCTTAAAAAAAGTAATCAATTTGATGCTGTAAAACCAAAACCCGTTCATCGATTAGATTATCCAACAAGTGGACTTTTATTGGTTGGTAAAACAAGTGCTTCAATTCAATATTTAAATAAACTTTTTGAAAATAAAAAAATTCAGAAAACCTATTTTGCAGTTACTATTGCCAAAATGAAGAGTAAAGGCTCTATAAGTTGTTCTATTGACAATAGAGAATCACTCACAGATTATGAAGTATTAGAATCTGTAAAATCTGATCGTTTTGAGTTTTTAAACTTAGTTAAACTATCACCAAAAACAGGAAGAAAACATCAACTTAGAATTCATCTGCTATCAATTGGAAACCCTATTTTGGGTGATAAACAATACTTTTTAGAGAATAAAATTTTAAAAGGAAAAGGTTTGTATCTACATGCAGCTTCTTTGGATTTTACACATCCAATTACAAAAGAAAAATTGACTATCTCTAAAGAATTACCGAAAAAGTTTAGAAATATTTTTCGAAATTTTTAAAAAGAGTATGAGAGTAAAAAAACGTTTTTCATTTTATTAAATAAAACTACGATAAACTCGAACTTAAAGACATATTTTAGATTATTCTTGAGCTTACAAATAGTTTCTTGTTTTAAAAAATGATATTTTAGCTTCTGATTTTTCAACTCACAAAAAATGAAGAAGATTTTTAATTTTATTGGAATTCTTTTATTGCTATTAATTGTTGCTGGGAGTCTTTTTTACTTCATAAATAATGAACCTTTACCTGAAGGAAAAAAAGGAAAAGATGCTGATGCATTAGCTATAAAAATGTTCAATGCATTAGATGGTAATGCTTTTGAAAACACCGAAATTTTAAAATGGAGTTTTAGAAATAAGCATTTTTATACATGGAATAAACGAGAAAACATTGTTCATATTTCTTGGGATCAATACAAAGTAACTTTACACACAAAACAGCCAGAAAAATCTGAACTTTATATTGATGGAAAACTTTCTAATAACCAAGAATTAATTAATCGAGCTCAAAACTTTTTCAACAATGACTCTTTTTGGTTAATTGCTCATTATAAAATTTTTGATCCAGGAACTGAAAGACGCATTGTAAAACATAATAATAAAGATGCTCTTTTAATAACTTACACTTCTGGAGGTTCCACTCCAGGAGATTCTTATCTATGGATTTTAGATGATAATTATTTACCAACCTCTTTTAAAATGTGGGCAAGCATTATTCCTATTGGTGGAGTTTCTGCAACTTGGTCTAATTTAAAAAACACAAAATCTGGAATAAAATTACCAACTAAACACACACTTTCTTTATTTGGTTTAGAAATACCAATGGGTAACGTAAGAGCTTATAATGAAAAAGCAGACGAATTAGCTCATAAAATTTTGAACGCCATTAAACATGAAAAATATAAGAAAACACGTTATTTAGAATGGAGTTTTGGAGTTAGAAGACATTTTAAATGTGATAAAGTAAAACATGTTGTAGATGTTTCTTGGGATACAATTCGTGTAAATTTATTTACAAAAGAGATAGAAAAAAGTACTGTTTTTTTCAATGGGAAATTGCAAGATAAAGCACATTCAACAATCGTTAAAAAAGCTTGGAACATTTTTAATAATGATTCTTTTTGGTTAGTTGCTCCTCATAAATTATTCGAAAACGGAATTTTAAGAAGCATTCAAAAACAAGATGATAAAGACGCTCTTTTAGTAAAGTATACAACTGGTGGATCAACGCCAGGAGATTCTTATCTTTGGACTTTAGATTCTAATTATATGCCTAAAAGTTATAAAATATTTGTTCCAAGTATGAAAATGAATGGAATTTCTGCAACTTGGGAAGATTGGATTACAACAGAATCAGGAACATTATTACCAACGAATCATAAGTTTTCTAGCGGAAGAAATTTAAGTATGGGAACTATAAAAGGATACAATTAATGACTTCAAAAATATTAGCAAACGGCATAATAAGATCCTTAGGAATTCTTTTAGGAATTTTTCTTTTAAGCTATTTTTTATATGCAATTCAATCTGTAATTATCTATATTATAATTGCAGGGATTTTATCATTAATTGCAAGACCTATCATTCTATTTTTAAGAAGAAAATTAAAGTTTCCAAATACAATAGCCGTAGTTTTTACAATGATTTTAATGTTAGGTCTTTTAACAGGTTTAATTGCAATGTTTATACCCTTAATAACAGAACAAGGAAAGAGTTTGTCTTTATTAGAGGTAGATAAATTACAAGAGAATGTTCAACAAATCTTTAATCAAACTACGGATTATTTCTCTTCAAAAGGAATAGATGTATTAGGTGAATTAAAAAATGTAGATTTTGCCTCTCAATTTAAAGAAATTCCAAATTTACTAAACTACGTTTTAGGGACTGTTGGATCTTTAAGTGTTGGCTTATTTTCTGTTTTGTTTATCTCTTTCTTTTTTATGAAAGATAGCCAATTACTCAAAAAAGGTGTAATGGCAATTATACCAAACGGAACTGAAGGACGGTTTTCAAAATCATTAGAAACCATAAATGACTTACTATCAAGGTATTTTATTGGGCTATTATTTCAAATTACAATCTTATTCATATTATACACTGTAATATTATTAATTTTTAATATTGATAATGCTGTCGTTATTGCTTTTTTGTGTGCCTTATTAAACCTTATTCCATACATAGGTCCTATGATTGGTGCTGTTCTAATGTTTGTTCTATCGATGATTAGCAATATTGGTTTAGATTTTCAAACAGAAATATTATCAACCTCTTTATGGATATTATTTTGGTATTTAATTGCTCAAATTATAGATAACTTTGCAAGTCAGCCTCTTATATTTTCGAAAACAACAAAATCTCATCCTTTAGAAATATTCTTAATTATCATTATTGGTGGTTTACTTTTTGGAATTGTAGGTATGATCACTGCTATACCCATGTATACTGCATTGAAGGTAATTTTAAAAGAGTTTTTGTCTGATAACAAAATAGTGAAATCTTTAACCAAAGACATTTAATTTTCATTTGAATCTGACAATATTACATAAAGAAGTTCAGCAATTTATAAATTATAATTTAAAATCTAACGTTACAAAACTAATTTTAAAAGGAAGCCCTTTTGATAATATTTCTATACAAGAATTAGCGAATCAAATTGTTGCAAAACAAAAATCAGAACACAAACTATCTTCATGGTTTACCTGTAAAAACATCTATTATCCGCCAAAAATTAGCATTGAACAAACCTCATCAGAAATTACAGCAAATTATAAATCAAAATTGGTAAAAGGAAATTCTATTATTGATATTACTGGTGGTTTTGGTGTAGATTGTTTTTATTTTTCTAAATACTTTAAAGAAGTTACTCATTGTGAAATTAACGAAGATTTATCTACAATTGTAAAACACAATTATCAACAATTAAAAGCAAAAAACATCAGCACTTTTGCTGGTGATGGACTTGAATATATTAGAGAATCTAAAGAAAATTTCGATTGTATTTATATAGATCCATCAAGAAGAAATGACATCAAAGGAAAGGTTTTTTTATTGGATGACTGCTTGCCTAATGTACCAGAAAATATTGACTTTTTATTCTCAAAAACAAATCAAATTCTTATTAAGAACTCACCTATTTTAGATATTACAAATACGATAAATGAATTAAAATTTGTGAAAGAGATTAATATTGTTGCTGCTCAAAATGAGGTAAAAGAACTATTATTTTTATTAGAAAAAGATTACATCGGATCAATAAAAGTTAAAACAGTAAATATTGCTAAGAATCATATTCAATCATTTTCTTTTGATTATAGAGAAGAAGTAACATCAGTATATTCAGAACCTCTTATCTATTTATATGAGCCAAATGCTGCTATTTTAAAATCTGGCGGATTTCATCAAGTATCAAAGCAATTAAATATATTCAAATTACATCAACATTCCCATTTATACACTTTAGATGACTTAACTGATTTCCCTGGACGAATTTTTAAAATTGAAAATGTGATCTCATACAACAAAAAGAAACTCAAAAATTTATTGCAAGATAATAAGGCTAATATTACCATTCGGAATTTTCCTAAAACGGTGAATCAAATAAGAAAAGAGACAAAAATTAAAGATGGCGGAGATTCTTATTTATTCTTTACAACACTTAAAAGCGAAAGTTTTATTGTTATTTTTTGCAAAAAACAGGTTAATAATGTTAGTCGCTAAAATTATTTTCTTTAACAACTAAACTCATAGCATTTTGATCAAATATTTTATTTATCATCTTAATTAATAATTTAAGTTTAAGAACTTAAATCACATAAATAAAAAGTCTCTAATTTAGTTTCGAGGCTTTTGTTTTTTACCAACTACTTTTTTCATTAAGTTTGTATTGGAAGCATAACTTTCAATTCATGCAAACAATCACCTATCAAGCTCTAAAAATTAATAAAAACACCCAAAATACTATTCAAGATGTTTTGGTTGTAGAAGCTGCATTGCAAATAAACATTAACAACGAACCTTATACAGTTGTTATGAGAACCCCTAATAATGACAGGGAATTAATAAGAGGTTTGCTTTATGCCGAAGATATTTATAAGAGTAATAAAACTTTAATTTATAATGTAGAAAAAGAAGATGATAAAATCCCTACAATTATAAATGTTTCTATTTCAGAGGATTTATTAGGAAAAGGATATCTCAATAAAAGAACATTACTCTCTGTTTCTTCTTGTGGAATTTGTGGTAAAAGAGAATTAAAAGATATTAAGGTTGATGGAAAAAAACTAACAGCAGCAAATATTTTTCCTATTGATCTAGTGCAAGAAATGCTTTCTAAAATGAATAGTTTTCAGCATACTTTTAAAAAATCGGGAGGAAGTCATGCTGCCGCTATCTTTAATAAAAATTATGAACTTATAAATATTAGAGAAGATATCGGTAGGCATAATGCTGTTGATAAAGTTATTGGAAATTTGTTGATAAATGAATCTTTGAAACAAGCAAACTTCTTAATAGTAAGTGGTCGTGTTTCATACGAAATTGTGTCTAAAGCATTCATTGCAAGAATACCTGTCATTATTGCCGTCTCTGCCTGCTCTTCTTTAGCTGTAGATTTTGCAAAAGAGTTTGGTATTTGTTTGATAGGATTTACCAGAGAACAAAAAATGACGATTTATTCCAATCCCGCATTTATTAAAGCTAAAATTGATTATGTCTAAAACCCCAAATGAAAAACCACCTGAAAAGCTAACAGGAATTCGTTTAACTGAAGTTCCAAAAACCGCCGTTGGAGTCAAGGCAATTGTTTCTGCTGTAACTCACGTCAAAAATGAAGTTGGTGTTGCTAAAGGAATTCAACTATTGTCAAAAATAAATCAAATAGATGGTTTTGACTGCCCTGGTTGTGCATGGCCAGATCCAGATGAAAAAAGAGCTTTTTTAGCCGAATATTGCGAAAACGGAGCAAAGGCTATTGCTGAAGAAGCTACAAAAAACAAAGTTTCTCCAATATTTTTCGCAACAAATTCTGTTCAAGAATTATCTAAATTATCTGATTATGAAATAGGCAAAAGTGGACGAATTACACACCCAATGTATTTGTCAGAGGGAAAAGATAATTACGAAAAAATTTCATGGGAAAACGCATTTAAAATAATTGGAGAAGAATTAAATTCTTTAGATTCTCCCGATGAAGCTATTTTTTACACTTCTGGAAGAACCAGTAATGAAGCTGCATTTTTATATCAATTATTTGTACGTCAATTTGGAACAAACAATTTGCCAGATTGTTCAAACATGTGTCATGAATCTAGCGGAGCTGCTTTATCTGAAACACTAGGAATTGGAAAAGGGTCTGTAACTTTAGAGGATTTTAATCATGCTGATTTAGTGATCGTTATTGGACAAAACCCAGGAACAAATCATCCAAGAATGCTTACTGCCTTGAGTGATGCTAAAAAACAAGGAGGTAAAATAATTACCATAAATCCATTACCCGAAGTTGGATTAATGAATTATAAAGCCCCACAAAACCCCTTAAAATGGATTGGTTCAGGACAACAATTGACAGACTTATTTCTTCAAGTTAAAATAAATGGTGATGTTGCTTTGCTTAAAATCATCTTAAAATTGATGAAAGAAAAAGAAGATGATGAACCTAATTCTGTCTTCAATCATAAATTCATTAAAGAAAAAACAGCAGGTATAGATGCACTTCTAAAAGATTTAGATTTGTATTCTATTGAGGAACTATTACCTCAAACTGGATTAAAATTATCCGAAATTAAAGAAACAACCGAACTTATCATCAACAATGAAAACATTATTATTTGTTGGGCAATGGGCTTGACACAGCATAAAAATGCAGTTGATAATATTCGTGAACTTGTAAATATTTTACTTCTAAAAGGAAGTATTGGTAAAAAAGGAGCAGGAACTTGTCCTGTTCGTGGACACTCAAATGTTCAAGGAGATAGAACAATGGGAATTTGGGAAAGACCAAAGGCATCTTTTTTAGATAGCTTAGAAAAAGAATTCAAATTTAAAGCTCCACGAAAACATGGTTTTGATGTTGTCGAAGCCATTGATGCTATGTACAAAAAGAAAGCAAAGGTATTTTTTGGAATGGGTGGAAATTTTATTTCTGCAACTCCAGATACCTCATTTACAGCAAAAGCTTTACGTAATTGTAATTTAACAGTGCATGTATCAACCAAACTAAATAGAAGTCATTTAATTACAGGTAAAAGTGCTATTATATTGCCATGTTTAGGTAGAACAGAAAAAGATTTTCAAGAAAATAAAGAACAATTTGTTTCTGTCGAAAACTCCATGGGCGTTGTTCATCAATCAAAAGGAACATTAAAACCATGTTCTAAAGAATTATTAAGTGAACCTGCTATTGTTGCTGGTGTTGCAAATGCAACTCTAAAAAAATCTACTACAAATTGGTCTAAATTAATTTCTAATTACGATTTGATTCGAACTAAAATTGAGGCTACAATTCCCGGTTTTGAAAACTATAATGAGCGTATAAGAATCAAAGGTGGTTTTTATTTACCAAACAATGCTCGTAAAAGCGATTTCACTCCTACTAAAACTGGTAAAGCAAATTTTAGTATTAATAAACCTTCAGAAATTGAGTTAGACAAGCACCAATTTATGATGATGACTATAAGAACTCACGACCAATACAATACGACTATTTATGGTTTAGACGACAGATATAGAGGTGTATTAAATGAAAGACGAATTATTTTTATGAATGAAAATGACATGAAATTATTACATTTAAAAAAACTAGATGTAGTAGATATAACAAGTCATTTTAAAAATGAGAAAAGAGAGGCAAAAGGTTTTTTAGCCGTTCCATATAATATTCCCAAACAATGCACTGCTACTTATTTCCCAGAAGCAAATGTATTAGTACCTTTGAAAAGTAAAGCAGACATAAGTAATACGCCTGCCTCTAAAACTGTAATTATTACGATTAAAAAAAGATAAATTCTTCAAATGAAAAAGTATATTTTTTTATTTACGCTTCTTATTTCAAACCAGTTTATATTTTCACAAACAAAAGAAATTCCTAAAAAAAATAGTCAAAAAGGATTTGCAAAAATAGATTTCCTTTCGATTGACATGCCCATTACAAGTATTCCAAATGAAAAGAATATGGGATATACAGGAATACATTACAACTTACTCTTTAAAAATTCGTTCTATACAGGTCTCGGTATTTATGGATCTGTAAGCGGATACAGAGGTGGATTTTTTACATTAGGTGTGAACGCAGGTATTAAAAAATATTTTACTAGTGATTTTTATTTAGATACTGGTTTTCATTTTGGTGGTGGCGGTGGAGCGGGTGCACCTGATGGTGGTGGTGCATTTATTTTACCTCATTTTAATTTAGGCTATCATTTTAAAGACTTTTCTCTAAATAGTGGTTGGAGTTATGTTAACTTTTTTGATAAAGGACAAATCAAAAGTCATCAATTAAATTTAAGTATTGAAATTCCTTTAGATTTTGAGTATGCTAATAATAAAACTGCTGAAAAAGAGATAAGCATTGATAATTTTAAAAATACTGATTGGAATCAAAAACCTAAAAGAAATTCTTTGATGGTACATTTAAATAACCTAAAAATAAATGGAAACACACAAGGGATTAATAATGGAAAAACTATTAAACTAGCTGGATTTGAACTTACTTCATACACCAATAAAAAGTGGTTTACATTTTTAAAATTAGATGGAGCTTATGATGGCATCAGAGCAGGTTATATGGATGTCATTTTAGGGGGAGGATATCACTTATCAATTAATAGAAACAAAACCAACATTTTAGCCAAGTTTGGAATTGGTGCAGGTGGCGGTGGTGGCGTGGATACAAAGGGAGGTTTTTTATTATATCCAGATATTTCGATAGAACAACAAATATTTAAAGATATTTATATCTCTCTAAATAAAGGTTATCTGCTAACACCTAATAAACATTTCTATACTTCTAGTTTTGGAATTGGAATTAAATACTATATAGAACGAAATGGAATAATATCAAATAATAATTATTTTACACGAGGAAAATTTAAAGGTTTTGATCTGATTGTGAAACAAGACATATATTTAAATGCTGAGAGAATGACTCAATCAACAGAAAATTTACATCAAATTTCAGTACAAGTAAATTTAGATTTAAATAAAAATATATTTGTTGCAGGACAGACCTCTTTTGCCAATTTTGGTAATGCAGGCGCTTATGCCGAGGGCTTAGTTGGTTTAGGTTTAAAAACAGTTTCTTTATTTAATTACTCCACTACATTTTTTACCCAATTTTTAGGAGGTGCTGCTGGTGGGGGAAATATAAGTACCGGCGAAGGATTAATAATGAAACCTAGTTTAGGATTTGATTATAAGCTATCAAACACATTAAGGCTCAGAGCATCGGGAGGTTATGTTAAAGCTAAAGGAGGAAAATTAAGCAGTACTTTTCTTAATTTAGGTTTAAAATACAATATAGCTTTCTTAAAATTAAAATAAGTTCACCATGAATGAGCCAATAAAAAAATCTTGATAAGATAAACTAAGTTTAAATCACTAAATCTTTTAAACAATACCCCTTAAATCTTCTCTTTTTTATTTTTTTAAACAATCGATTACATAATCAATTTCTTCCTTTGTTGTATATTTAGAAAACGAAAATCTAACGGAAGTCTTATTTGTATTACTCTCATTTAAAATTTCTACTAACACATGTGATCCTTTATTACTTCCACTTTGGCATGCACTTCCACCTGAAACAGCAATTCCTGCCATATCTAGAGTAAACAAAAGCATATCGTTAGTATATGGGAAACGCACATTTAAGATAGTATAACTACTTTGAGTAAAGTTTGATGAAAGCCCATTAAATTGAATTGCGTCTGAAATATTTTTTAATCTGGAAATAAAATATTTTTTTAAACCTTCTATATAAATTTTATCTTTCTCTAAATTAGAAACGGCAATACTTAAAGCTTTCTCCATTCCTAAAATAGAGTGCACATTTTCTGTACTTGATCTTGCCCCCATCTCCTGCTCGCCTCCATGAAGCATCGGTAAGATTCCGAATCCTTTTTTAAAATAGGCAAAACCAACTCCTTTTGGTCCATGAAATTTATGAGCACTTGCAACAATAAAGTCAATAGGAGTTTTTTGTAAATCTATAGGATAATGCCCAACAGCTTGAACTGTATCTGAATGAAATAACACATTATTATCCTTACAGATTTCAACAACTTTTTCTACATCTAAAAAATTACCAATCTCATTATTTATAAGCATTAGACTTACTAATGTTTTAGTTGATGAACCAGAAAGTAATTGTTCTAAATGATTTGTATCGACAGTTCCAAATTCATCCAGATCAACATAATCAACAATTATATCGTATGTCTCTTTTAAATGATTACATGTGTGAAGAACTGCATGATGTTCTATTTTAGAGGTAACAATTCTTTTAACTTTTAAGTTTAAAACTGCATTCTGTAAAATTAAATTATCGGCCTCTGTGCCACCAGACGTAAAAATTATTTCACTAGCAGTAATATTAAAATACTTGGCAATTCTTTTTCTAGCGGTTTCTACTGCTGATTTAGCTTTTCTTCCAAATTGATGAACCGAAGAAGGATTTCCAAAATTTCCTTTCATAGAAGAGTGAATCTCCTCTATTACTTCTTCATCAATTTGTGTGGTTGCCGCATTATCTAAATAAATAGTTTTCATACCGTAAATTTACAATTAATTAATTCTGAAATATATAAACCTCTGTTGCTCCTAATCCATATTTTTTATAGGAAGCATCATAATGCTTTACTGGATATTTATTTAATAAACTTTGAAGTTCTGATTTTAAAATACCTTCTCCAACTCCATGAATAAAAACAATTTTTAAAATCCTTTTAGAAATAGCAAACTCAATTTTACTTTTGGCGGTATCTAATTGAAGATTTAGAATATCATAATTATCGAAATTCCTTGAAGACTTCACCAACTTATTAATATGCAAATCTACTTCTAAAATAACTTCTTTTTTTTCCTTCTTAAATAAGCTCTTCTTTGCAGGATTTTGAAAAATTTTCTCTTTTAAGAGAGCGTTATTTATATCGCTAAACTTCGATAATTCGTGTTGCTCAATATCTACTTTTACTAATTCTGATGAACTAAATTTAAAAATCATACCATCAGTTGTCTCAATAGAAATTTCATCACCATTTATTTCAATGACTATTCCTTTTAAAACATCATCTAAAACCGCTACTTTATTTCCAATTTCTAAACACATTCTTAACCTTATATTTATTTGTTTTCAGTTTTAAGGATAGTATATTTGCTACAAAAATAACAAGATGATTATGACTTCAGCTATTTCAAGTGAAAATTTCTTTATTAAAGCTTATGATAAAGTTACTTTAAGTAATAATAGAAAAAAAATACTTCTGAAAATATCTAAAGGAATCAAAGAAGAATACCAAAAAGAGGGAATTGTTAATTTAAATTTCATTTGCACTCACAACTCAAGAAGAAGCCAATTAGGTCAAGTTTGGGCATTTTTCGCCGCCAATTATTTCGATCTAAATATTCATAGTTTTTCTGGAGGAACAGAAGTTACTGCCTTCTTTAAAAATACCGTAAAAACTTTACAAAAAGTAGGTTTTACATTTCATTTAGAAAATTTTTCACATCAAAACCCAAAGTATAATATTACTTTCGAAGGCACCACTAAATCTATTTTAGGCTTTTCTAAGAGGTATGATGATGTTGAAAATAAAAACCCTTTTATTGCTATCACCACATGCAACAATGCAGACACAAATTGTCCTTTTATCACTGAAGCAGTGCATAGATTTCATTTACCTTTTGTAGACCCAAAATCTTCTGACGACACAGAATTACAAGACGAAACCTATTTAAAAATAAACCAACAAATTGCT
This sequence comes from Polaribacter sp., assembly GCA_029252865.1. Lineage (GTDB taxonomy): Bacteria > Bacteroidota > Bacteroidia > Flavobacteriales > Flavobacteriaceae > Polaribacter. The sequence continues at coordinate 25,048 of JAQXAP010000155.1, read as the reverse complement.
GCTGAAATCTATTTTATGCTCGCTGAAGTTAAAAAAGCACTTATTTAAATATTTAAATCTTTATCGTAAGGAATACTGTCTAAAATGTGATTAATAACATTAATACGAGCTTCCGTTTTTCTATTAGCCCTTATAATTTTCCAAGGAGAAATTTCAGTGTTTGTTTTTTCGAACATGGCTTTTTTATACACCGTATAATCATCCCAAAAAAACTGAGCTTTCTCATCTAACTTTGTCATTTTCCATTGTTTTAATGGATCACTTTTTATTTCTTCAAAACGTTTAGCTTGTTCTTTTTTAGAGATAGACATATAAATTTTAACTACATGAATTCCTGATTGCAAAATCATTCTTTCAAAGTCATTCACCTGATCCATAAATATTTCGTACTCTTTTTTAGTACAAAATCCATTAACGGGCTCTATAACCGCTCTATTGTACCAACTTCTATCAAAAAAAACAATTTCTCCTGCTTTAGGAAGCTGCTCAACATATCTTTGAAAATACCATTGAGATTGTTCATCTTTAGTTGGTTTAGATAAAGCTACAATCCGCATGTGTCTTGGATTAATACGTTCTGTCAATCTTCGTATTGCTCCTCCTTTCCCTGCAGCATCTCTTCCCTCAAAAACAACAATTATTCGCTCTTCTTTGTTTATTGCCCAAGTCTGAAGGCGAATCAACTCGGCTTGTAATTGTTCTAGTTTTTTTTGATAATCTACGTATCTAATCGCTCTATCAATATTTATCGGTTCTTTAGATAAAAGAGCTAATAATCCCTTTTTCGAATTGAGTTTTTTTAAATTTTTAGTTGATAATCCCTCCATAAACTTAATCTATTTGATTGTTAGATCTATAGTAACGCATTACAACATTAGGATCTGGGTTTAAGACTGTTTTTGCCGATTCTTTACCATCATAATCAAACTGCGATAAAACGTGTCTAATTGCCTCTAGCCTAGCTACTTTTTTATCATTTGTTTTTACCATTATCCAGGGACTATAAGATGTGTGAGTTTTAGAAAACATCTCTTCTTTGTAATGGGTATATCTATCCCATAAAATTTGTCCTTGCTTGTCTACAGGGCTAAATTTCCATCTTTTTAATGGATTCTCTTTTCTTCCTTCAAAACGCTTCAGTTGTTCTGCTTTAGTAATTGAAAGCCAGAATTTAATTATAATTACTCCATCTTCATACATGATGTGCTCAAATTCCGGAACTTGTAAGAGAAACTCTTTGTATTGTTTATCGGAACAAAAATCCATAACGGGTTCTACTACAGCCCTATTGTACCAACTTCTGTCAAAAAAAACAATTTCACCCGGATTAGGAACTTCTTTAATATAACGTTGAAAATACCATTGTCCTTTTTCTATTTCAGTAGGCTTGTTTAGTGCAACCAATCTACTCGAACGTGGGTTTAGATGTTCCATAAATCTACGAATATTTCCTCCTTTACCAGCAGCATCTCTCCCTTCAAAAATAATAGCAACACGCTTATTATTATTCAATATCCATCTTTGTAACTTAACGAGTTCTATTTGAAGCAACCTGAGCTCTTCATTATATATGATTGTTTCTTTTACTTTCTTAAAAGATTTATTTTTGTCTTTAATTATGTCTAATAATTCTTTTTTAGTTTTAATCTCCTGAAAGTCCTCTGAACTTAATCCTTCTTTAATCTCCATTGATTATTTTTACTAGGTCTAAAAATAGGTCTTTTTTCACAAATCAGTGAAAAAAATGTCATTTTAATTTAGTTCTTTTATATTTGCGCACTATGAAATATTTTCTCTTTTTAATTCTTGTATTTGTGCCTTTATTTACAATATCGCAAGAAAAATTTTCTCAAGAGATAAGCTTTATCACAGAAAATGACCTCTATACTTCTGTTGTAAGAGACAGGTACTATTCTAGTGGAATTTTTTTAGTCTACAGGTATCTGTCTAATAAAAAAAACAAATCTTCAGAGAAACGTATTTTAGAATGGAAACTTGGACAAGAAATGTACACTCCTTACAAATCAATAGTAAACGGAATTAATGAACATGATAGACCTTTTGCAGGCTATTTATATGGCAGTTTTGGTATCAATAGAGTTTATAAAAAAGACCAAATTTTAAATACATCAATACAAATTGGTGTGATAGGCGCTAATTCTTATGCACAAGAACTTCAAGAATTTATTCATGATATTTATGGATTTAAAAAAGCTGTTGGTTGGCAATACCAAATAGAAAACGCATTTACTCTAAACTTTAATGCCGAATACTTAAAAACAATTCTTAAGGCACAAAAAAATAGTTTTGATATTACTTGGACAAATAACTTAAATTTAGGTACTGTTTACACAAATATATCAACAGGTTTTTATGCTAGAATAGCTATTAAGCCTTTACAGAGCATATCTAATTCAATTGGCTTTAACACGAATTTAAACAATGAACTAAATAACTCTTTTAAAGAAATTGAATCTTTTCTTTATATCAAACCTAAACTACGTTATGCTGTTTATGATGCAACATTACAAGGAAGCTTTTTAAACACGGCCAGCTTAGTTACTAAAAAACTCATACCGGTAGTTTTTGATATTGAAGTAGGTATCAAATGTACTTCAAATCGTTTTAACTTTGGTTATGCTTTTATTTACAATACAAGTAAATCAGAAGGTTTAAAACACACTTATGGTCATAAGTATGGAAATATTACAATTAGCTATTTACTTCGTTAATCATTAAAAAAATCGTCTTTAAAACCAATTAAATACAACTTTTCTTGTGCTCGTGTTAATGCTGTATACAACCACCTAAAATACTCTCTAGAAACCCCTTCAGGCAAATAGGGTTGTTCAATAAAAACAGTTTTCCATTGTCCTCCTTGAGATTTATGACATGTCATAGCGTAAGAAAATTTTACTTGTAAGGCGTTAAAAAAGATATTCTTTTTAATTGCTAGAAACTGTTTAGATTTTGACTTTTCAGTTGCATAATCTTCTTTTACTGCATGATACAATTTATTCGATTCTTCGTAGTTTAAAGAAGGCGTTTCGCTAGTTAAAGTATCTAATAACAAAACCGTTTCGAAAGCTTGCATATCAGGGTAATCAATCATTCGAACCTCAACTTCAGCAAATTTAAAACCGTATAACTCTTTGATGGAAAATATTTTAAGCACCTCACAAATATCACCATTGGCAATAAAACCGGCAGCCGAATTTTGTTTTAACCAAAAATAATTATTTTTGACAACCATTACATAATCACCTGCAGATATTTCGTTTTCTTGACCACGAACTTGCATTCTAATTTGTTGATTGTATTGATTTGCTCTTTTGTTAGATCGCACAATAAAAGCGGTGTCTTCTACTCCATTATTATCATAAGCGGACACCAAAGCATCTTCAATATCATAACCATCATCCAATCTAATAATATCCGGAAAATCAATATCAAACTTAAAATCAGTTGAGCTATTTTGAACCATCAACCTTAAAAAAGTTGCATTTGCAAGTATGCCAGAATCTTCGTGCTGACGCATTACCTCATCTAACTCTATTTCAATAACATTTTTTTGAAAATCATACTCTAATGTGTCCTGTTCTAGAGCAGGACTGATATTTAATTTTACCGGAGGTAACTGAGCTGTATCTCCAATGAAAATTAATTTACATTGATAACCAGAATATACATATCTTATTAAATCATCTAATAAAGAACCCGAGTCGAACAATTTTTGATTTTGTCTAATATCCGGAATCATAGAAGCTTCATCAATAATAAAAATTGTGCTTCTATGCTTATTAGTTTGTAACACAAAATCTATAGAACCATTAGGTTGTTTTTTTGGAAAATATATTTTTTTATGAATCGTAAAAGCTTCTTTTTTTGAGTACATAGAAATCACCTTAGCCGCCCTTCCTGTTGGAGCCAAAAGAACTGCTTTTTTACCTGCAATTGCCAAACTATTCACAAAAGCACTGATTATTGTTGTTTTACCTGTACCCGCATAACCTTTCAATAAAAACAAATCATCCTTTTCCTCTCTAAATATAAAATCGCTTAAAAGGCGTAATAACTTATTTTGTTTAGAAGAGGGAGAATGTTGAAATTTAGTTAGTAATTCTGCGTGAAATTCTACTGGCTTTTTTATCATAAAAAAATTAATTTAACAAAGATACATTGAATTGTAAATAAAAATTTTTATCATTGAAAAAAAATTGTAGATTTGCTCGATACTACTAAAAAATTAAATAAAAAATGGGATTATTCGGAATGATTTTAACAGCAGTTTTAGCTGCAGTGCTTTTAGCTATTATAATAGTTAAATATTTACCTTTAAAATTAAGATGGATTGCATCTATTTTACTAATGGCATTATCAGTATTTCTAATCTATAAAATTTACTACGGAATAATGCAACCAATTATTTTTAACAAGCAAAAAGTTACAAAATTTGCAAAAGTTGTTAACCAACTAAAAATAATTAGAGACGCAGAAGTGAAACATTTAGAAGTATTAGGTCGATATACTAAAAATAAAGATAGTTTAATAAGATTTATTGACTCTGCGCAAGTTGCTCTAACAGAAACTAAGACTATTGTTGAAAAAGAAGATAGAGGTGGTGGAATAATTATTGATGTAGAAATAAGAAAAACAGATACAATTGGTTATGAATCTGTTGCAAAATATTTCGAAGGCAGAAATTATAAAGACATGTTTAAAGTTCCTGGACAAGAAGGAAAAGAATTCGATATTGAGATTGGAACTGTTGAGAAAGTACAAGGATTAATAGTACCGACATTCTTGGTGAAAACAGATAAAGAAGGTATTTTAAAAGGAATGGATAAATCTTTAATTAAACAAGAATTAGAGGCAGTTGCTACAGACCAAATAAAAGGAGAATTTGTTTCTGTTGGTTCTCTAGATGAAGTTTCAAATGGAGGTAATTGGCCTCCTTCTTATGACAAACAGAAAGGTGATAAAAAAGAATAGTAATACTACTTTAACAAACTTTAAAGACACTAAGTTATCCATCCAATTTAATTTGGATGGATTTTCTTTTTGCATAACTAATAATGCCACAAGAGAAGTTGTATATTTTTCTGAATATATATTTGAAGAAAAACAAATAACTCCTGAAAATTTATTAGAGAAAATCGAAAAAATCTTTAAAACAGACGAATACCTTCAAAAAGATTTTTCCTCTGTATTAGTGATACACCAAAACAGTTTATTTACTATAGTTCCTACCGCTTATTTCTCCGAAAATAAGCTTTCTGACTATCTTAATTTTAATATTAAAACACTTGCTACAGATTTCATTGCTTTTGATGATTTAGGGGTTATAAATGCAAAAAATGTTTATATACCGTATGTAAACATTAACAATTACCTATTTCATAATTTTGGAGATTTTGAATATAAACACCACCTTACTGTATTTATAGAAAAAGTATTATCTACAATTAATTCTGATGAAAAAAAGGTCTATGTAAATGTTTCAAAAAATTCTATTGATATAATAGTAATAAAAAACAAGCAATTAGAATTATCAAATTCTTTTAACTTTGAAACTAAAGAGGATTTTATTTATCACATACTATTTACTTTTGAACAATTAAAATTAGATGTAGAAGAAGTACAATTATATTTTACTGGAGCTATTCAATTAGAATCCGAAATCTACACTATTACTCATCAATACATAAGAAACATTTTCTTCTTAGAGAGCAATCACAAGATTTTCAGTAAACTAGACGCTTCTAAACATTCAAATTACACCCTTTTAAATTCATGAGAATAATTTCAGGAAAACACAAAAGCAGACGTCTACAAGCACCAAAAAGTTTACCCGTTCGTCCAACAACAGACATGGCAAAAGAGTCGTTATTTAACATTTTAAATAACACCTATTATTTTGATAATATATCGGTAATAGATTTATTTTCAGGAACAGGAAATATAAGTTATGAATTTGGATCAAGAGGCACCGAAACAATTTATGCTATTGATGCTCACTTTGGATGCATTAAATATATTAACGAAACCGCAAAAATATTAGATTTACCTATAAATACATTTAAAAGTGATGTCTATAAATTTCTAGAAAAAACATCTATACAAGGTGATGTAATTTTTGCCGACCCACCATATGATTTTGAAGAAGAACAGTTTTTAAAGATAGTAGATTTAGTTTTCGAACAAAATATTTTAAAAGAAGAGGGTGTTTTAATTATTGAACATTCTAAACATACCGATTTATCAAAACACAAAAACCATATTTATGATAAACGTTATGGCGGAAATGTTTTTAGCTTCTTTGAAAATCGAGAGATTTAATTATCGCTTAGTTTTAATATTAATTAACCGAATATTAGTAATGTAAGGATAAATCGAAAAAATTTTTCTTGGTTTATTATTTATTTTGTCTCAAAAATCAATCTCTTACAAGAGAGACTTTATAATGTCTGAAATAGTAACACCTTCGGCCTCTGCTTTGTAGTTTTTTACTATTCTGTGGGATAAAATAGGAATAGCTACTGCTTTAACATCTTCTATATCGGGAGAAAACTTTCCTTTGACGGCTGCATGCGCTTTTGCAGCTAAGATTAAACTTTGAGATGCTCTTGGACCTGCTCCCCAATCTAAATAAGATTTAACTAATGGTGTTGCTTCTTTAGATTTCGGCCTTGTTTTACCAACTAAAGCAACGGCATACTCAATAACATTATCTGCTAATGGAATCTTACGTATAAGTTTTTGTACTTCTAAAATTTCTTCTGATGAAAATAAAGGAATTACTGTTTCGCTTTTATTACCTGTAGTGCTTTTTACAACTGCGACCTCTTCTTCAAATGAAGGATATTCCAAATAAATAGAAAACATAAACCTATCTAACTGAGCCTCAGGCAATGGGTAGGTTCCTTCTTGTTCAATTGGATTTTGAGTTGCTAACACGAAAAATGGTAAATCTAATTTATAATGATTTCCAGAAACGGTTACAGAACGTTCTTGCATTGCTTCTAATAAAGCTGCCTGTGTTTTTGGTGGTGTTCTATTAATCTCATCAGCAAGAATAATATTAGAGAAAATAGGACCTTTTATAAATTTAAAATGTCTGTTTTCATCCAAAATCTCACTTCCTAAAATGTCAGAAGGCATTAAATCTGGTGTAAACTGTATCCTTTTAAAATTTAATCCCAAGGCATCTGAGACCGTATTTACAAGCAAAGTCTTGGCTAAACCTGGCACACCAACCAATAAAGAATGTCCTCCACAAAATATAGAGAGTAAGGTGAAATTTACAGCTTCGTGCTGACCAATTATAACCTTGCCTATTTCCGCCTTTAAGGCATTGTATTTAACTACTAAATCATTTAAAGCTTTAACGTCAGACATTATCTACCTACTTCTTTTTTCCAGTTTTTATCAAAAGTACAATTTGCATGAACTTTTCCGATTTTAATATAAGTATCTTTTATTTTTTCTTTAGACCACTTTGTAATGGTTTCTTCTTTCTTTTTTTGCAGCGCTAATTGTTGTATTTTAACATAATCTTCAATAATATCAGCTATATGGGCATCTGTTCTACCTTTCATTAAAATAAACTTAAACATCTTATCGCCAGATCTTTCTTCTTCATAAAAAGGGTCAGTCATTTCACCTTTTTTAAGATCACTAACTCTTGCATAAAAAGTAGGATCCATTCTGGTTAAATCGAACTTTGATTCTCCCGTAGATGGATTTACAATAAGTCCGCCATTGCTTTTAGTATCATCATCAGAATATTTAATAACAGCTTCATCAAATGTCAACTTATTTTCTCTTATATCTAATATAATTTTTTCAGCTTTAGCTTTAATTTCCTTTAATTTTTCTTCAGGAACTTCTGGCTGCATTAAAATATGAGATGCAACTCTTGTATTTCCTTTAATTTCATGTAACTGCATGATATGATAACCAAACTGAGATTTAAATGGTTTTGAAACCTGACCAACATCTAATGTAAAAGCCATTTCTTTAAATTCTTTAATAAAAGCAGATTCTTTAGTCACGGTATATTGCCCTCCATTATTTGTCACTCCTGGATCATCAGAATTAATGATTGCTTTCATTTTAAAACTAGAACCTTCTTCAATTTGGTTTTTAATCTCTGTTAATTTAGCAATAATTCTTTCTTTTTCTTCCTCAGTTGGTATTGCTTTTAAAACAATTTGTGCAAGTTCTATTTCTGCTGGAAATTGAGGTAGTTCTCCTTTTTCTTTAAGTCCGACATAGTACAAACGAACTTCTTCTGGAGTAACATCTACTTTTTCTGTAACTTTTTGTTGCTCTTTTTCAATTAAAACATTTTCTGTTTGAACAGTAGTTAATTCTTTTTTCAAATCTTCCAAGTCATTAAAACCATAAGCCTTAACTACTTTTTCTATACTACCATATTGCTGCGTAAAATATTGAATACTTCGATCTACTCTAGATGTAATTTCTGAATCTGCAACTACAACACTATCTATAATTGCATGATGCGCCATTAGTTTCTGTTGCATCAACTCTTCCAACATTTCACAGTCAGTAATTTTTACTTTCCCTTCGCTTCTTAACTCAACTTCTTGCTTAAACTTAGCAATGTCAGAATCTAGTACAATATTTTTACCTATTACTACTGCTACTCCATCTATTTTAACTTTCTGAGCAAAAACCTGTAATCCTGTAAATCCGAAGAAAAGGGTAAAAACTAATAATTTAATATATTTTGAAATTGTTGTTCTGTGTTGCATCTTTAACTATTATTTTTTCTATATCTCTTAATAATTCAATTTTACGCTTGTGTAAAATCATTTGTTTTATTGTCGATGTTATGTAGCTTATAGGTGCTATAGAATTACGTGGTAAAACATCTTTTATGGTTGCCAAATATAAACCTATTGAATCTTGTTTTTGAATGAATTTTGATTTTTTTAACAGTTTGTCCTTTGAAAAAGGCAGTTTTAACAAAACCTTGTCTAATTGAGTCCAAATTGAATCATTGAATTGATGAAATTTAAAACTTAACTCTTGTTTTTCTAATTCTTCTAAATCATTTATATCATTCGATTTAAAAAGAGACAAAATTTCACCTTCATCAATCAAATTATTATCAATATGCAAGTATCTTATTTTTACTAATTCTTCATTCAGTTTAAAATTCTCTTTGTTCAAAAGATAATATTCCTCTATTTCTTGGTCGGAAACAACCGTATCTAATTTTTGTTTGACAAGTTGATCTTTATAATTATTAATTAATAAACTTTCTTTATAATCCTGAACTAAACCCTCTATTTGGTTAACCGTTTCTAAAGAACTGTTATTTTTTGCTTTTGCCAATAGAAGTCTTTTTATCGCCCAATTCTGGATATAACTATTGGCTAAAACAAGACTATCTGCTTCATTAATATTTTTTGGCAAAACACTTGTTACATCTATTCTAAAAAGTTTTTCTGTGTTAACAATCGCTAAAATTTCTGAAGTGTTCTTCTCTTTTTCCTGAATTTTAAAAAGATCGCAAGAAGTAAAAATAACAATAGAAAATATGAAAAGAAAGTACTTCATTAATTTTGTCCGTAGAATTTAATTAGCTTCTTTAATTGTTTCTTTTCAACTTTAATTTCACTGTTTTTTCTTAATTCTGAAATCCAGTTTTTCTCTAAAAAGTTCTGATAATCATTAATCACCTGACCTTTTATTGCTTTTAAATCATCAGTTTTGTAATTTTTAGAATTAGATTTAAAATATTGTTTTAATCCAAGACTATCTTTAGTTGACTTTGTCCAAATTTTTTCTTGCATTAATTCGAAAAGTAACAAACCATCTTCATACTCTTTTAAGGTATACGCATACTCTGGTTCTGTATGAATTAGATTTTCTTTGTAATATTTGATTATCTGATCTTCTTTAAACATCTCAAAAAGTTTAAAAACTGCCAAATGCCTTCTATTTCTGATATAATTAACAAAATCCTCTTGCGTTACTTTTTTGTCATTAATACTAATAATTGTTTTTTGCAGAGAATCCTTCGGAATCGATCTTAAATTTTTTCTATCTAAAATCTTTTTAGCTTCTTTAAATTCTATAATAGAATATTCTTTTTTTAATTTATTTACGACTGCTTTTTCAGACAATTGCATTCTAGAACTTTTTTTAACTTTGTCTTTTAAATCCTTTTTCATCTCATCAAAAGGTTTAATCGGATGTTTCTTTATTAACTTCACAATATGCCATCCAAAACGAGTTTTAAACGGCTCAGAAAAATCATTCACATTCTCTAGAGCAAAAGCTGCGTCAGAAAATGGCTTTACCATTCTACCAGCTGCAAACTTACCTAAATTACCTCCTTTGTTTTTAGAACCCGGATCATCAGAATATTGTTTCGCTAAATCCTCAAACTTTTCTTTTGCCATTAACTTCCCATAAATACTCTCTATTTTCGTTTTACTGACAGCAGAAGTATCCTTTACTAAAATATGTGCAGCTTCAATCTCTCCGTCAGATTTTTTAAAATCATCAACTTGTATTATATGATAACCAAACTGTGTTTTAAACGGCATTGAAATTTCATTAATTTTAGTATTGTAAGCGGCAACCTCAAAAGGATACACCATATTAAAAGCTGAAAAATATCCTAAATTTCCACCATTTCCTTTTCTACCTGTTTTAGCATCATCTTGTGCAGATTTGTCTTCAGAAAATTGCGCAGCAATTACTTCAAATTTTTCACCATTTAAAATTCGCGCCCTTAATTTTAATATCTTGTTGTATGCGAATAGAGTGTCTTTCGGTGTCGCGTCTCTCGATATTCTAATTAAAATATGTTTTGCCTTTACTGAATTCTTAGTTCTGTAGTATGCGTCTTGTACTAATTTATCGATAAAGGTTGTGTCCTGCAAATAAGGTGCAGAGAGTTGGTTTCTGTAAGTTTCCATTTCTCTTTTGTAAGAAGGAAAAGTATCTAATTTAATACTATATGCTTCTTTTACTTTTAACTTATAATTTATATAAAGTTCTAAGTTTTTTGTAACACTTTTAGCATCTTCGTTATCTATAGCATCTAAATTTTTTTCATAAACTCTTTTAAACTCTGCAATGGTTGTTTCTTCACCATCTATTGTAATTAATTTTTTATCTTTCTTCTGCCCAAAACCAGATATTGATACACTTAAAACAAACAATAAAACTATTTTTTTCATAAATATTTAATTATAACGAAATTATTCCTTTAATTTTTTCTGCTCTTTTGTAATATGATATTACTTTATCTGAACTTTCTATCTTTAATACGACAGAAACACTAACATATTTTCCAGTTTTTGATTTTTTTTTATTGATTACTGCTCCAGAATTATTAAAAATTGTTTCCACCTCAGCCGCCTGATTTGCTTCGGTAGGTACAATAAATTTATAAAGATAATCGGCAGGAAACTCAGTTGTATCATCTAACTGGGCTTTCAACTTTGTATAAAACTCTTTTTTATCGCTCATAAAAATAGCTGTTGTCTTCTATTTTAATTTAAATTAACAAGACACAAAATTACATTAAAAATTAGTTTTATAAAGAGAATCATTTATTTTTGTCACATGCAGCAAAAAATTCTATTAATTGGAGGACCAGGAACGGGAAAAACCTCGGTTTTAAATGAGTTAATAAAACGAGATTATTTTTGCTTTCCAGAAATTTCTAGAGAAGTAACTTTAAAAGCGCAACAACAAGGTATAGATCAAATGTTTTTGGCGCAGCCTCTGTTATTTAGTCAAATGTTATTAGAGGGCAGGGAACAACAATTTATAGATGCTTTAAAATCTGATTCTAAACTTGTTTTTTTTGATAGAGGAATTCCTGATATTCATGCATATATGGATTATTTTAAAACAGAATATCCATCAATTTATATACAGAAAAGCAAACAATACATTTACGATAAGGTTTTTCATTTTGCTCCTTGGAAAGATATACATGAAACTGATAATGAGCGTTATGAAACCTTTGAGGGAACGATAGCAATTGATGTTTTTTTAATGAAATCGTATTTAGACTTAGGATATAATATTATTAACGTTCCCTTTGGCTCTATAGACGAAAGAACAAACTTTGTTCTTAATTCGATTTCTTAAAATTTATGATTTCTCCAAAAGAAATATTAAAAAAATACTGGGGTTTTTCTGAATTTAGAGCGCTACAACAAGAAATAATTACCTCTGTTTTGGAACAACGAGATGTAATTGCACTGCTGCCAACAGGTGGAGGGAAATCCATCTGTTTTCAAATCCCTGCAATAGCAAAAGAGGGAGTTTGTTTGGTAATTTCTCCTCTAATAGCTTTAATGAAAGATCAAGTAGAAAGCCTAGCGCAAAAAGGCATTAAAGCTGCTAGCATTAAATCAGGGTCAACTCAAGATGATATTATTACTTTATTTGATAATATCAAATTCGGAGGAATTAAATTCTTATATATTTCGCCAGAAAGGTTGCAATCATTTTTTATTCAACAGAAAATAAAAGAATTAAATATTAATTTAATTGCAATTGATGAAGCGCATTGTATCTCTGAATGGGGACACGATTTTAGACCATCATACCGAAACATTAAAATTTTAAGAGAATTAAAACCAAATGTTTCTTTTATCGCCTTAACAGCCACTGCAAATAAAAAAGTTCTTAACGATATTTCTGAAAACCTTGATTTAAAAAAACATCAGCTTTTTAAAAAATCATTTTATAGAGAAAATTTAGCATATCAAATTTTTACAATTGAAGATAAATTACAGCGTTTAATTCAAATTTTTACCAAAACAAAAACACCAGCAATTGTATATGTCAATTCTAGAAAGAAAACAGAACAAGTAGCTGCTTTTTTAAATGCAAACAACTTTAAAAGCTCTTTTTATCACGGCGGACTCTCATCCATAGAAAAAAACGTTTCTTTTCAAGATTGGATGACAGAAAAAACTCCAATTATTGTTGCTACAAATGCATTCGGAATGGGAATTGACAAAGCAAATGTTGGCTTAGTAGTGCATTTAGACATTCCATCTAGTATAGAAAATTACGTGCAAGAAACAGGCAGAGCTGGTAGAAATAATATAAAGTCATTTGCCGTTTTGCTATTTAATAAAAATGACATTTTATTATTTAAAGAACGAATAGAAAAAACACTGCTAAGTATAAAAGAAATTAAAGAAATTCATAAAAAGTTATATCAACATTTTAAAATTTCTTTAGGAGAACTAATCGAAGACCCTTTTAGTTTTAATCTTTTAGAATTCTGCAAAAAATATAATTTTTCCGTTTTAAAAGTAGATACCGCTCTTAAAATTTTATCAAATAACGGAATTATAGAAATTGGCAGTCATTATAATAAGAAATCTACCTTACACTTTATTGTGAACAGCAGAATGGTTTTAAATTATCTTGATAAAAATGCCTTTATAAAAAAATTTACAAATTCAATTTTGAGAACTTATGCTGGTTTATTCGAGCAAGAAGTTCATATTGATGAATTTTTTATTGCTAAAAAAGCAGGAATTACAACCAATCGTGTTTTATCAAATTTTCAGCGCTTACAAGAAGATAATATTATTGAATACAGAGCTGTAAAAAATGAAGCTGAATTGATATTTTTACTTCCGAGAGAAGATGATTACACTATAAATAGGGTTTCTAAAGAAATAAAGCAGTTTATAAGTCAGAAAAAAAACAAATCTGATGACTTAATTGAATTTATAAGTAATAAGACTATTTGCAGAAGTATTCAAGTTTTAAATTATTTTGATGAAGAACAGAAAAAAAAATGTGGCATTTGTGATGTTTGTATTTCAGAAAATAGAATGTCAACTTTAAATTTATCCTTAAAAATCATTGAACTTTTGAAGATAAATAAAAGCTTATCATCTTCAGAAATCAGTCAATTTTTACTAGCGAATGAAAAAGACATTTTAATACATTTGCGTCAATTATTAACAGATGATAAAATTAAAATTAATCATCAGAATAAATATCAACTAAATTTATAATTATGAAAGACTTACGTATTGTTTTTATGGGAACTCCAGACTTTGCTGTTACTATTTTAAAACACTTAGTAGAAAATGATTATAATGTGGTTGGTGTTATAACAGCATCAGATAAACCTGCAGGAAGAGGACGAAAACTAAATGAATCTGCCGTAAAAAAATATGCAACTTCAGTAAAATTGCCAATTTTACAACCTACAAATTTAAAAAACAAAGACTTTAACAAGGAGTTAAAAGATTTAAAAGCAGATCTACAAATTGTAGTAGCATTTAGAATGTTACCAAAAATGGTTTGGCAAATGCCGAAATACGGTACTTTTAATTTACATGCTTCGTTATTACCAGAATACAGAGGTGCAGCCCCTATTCATTGGGCAATTATAAATGGAGAAACAAAAACAGGTGTTACTACATTTTTTATTGATGATAAAATTGATACAGGTGAAATTATCTTACAAGAAGAAATAGATATTTCAATTACTGAAACAGTTGGTACACTTCATGACAAATTGATGAATTTAGGAGCTACCCTCGTTTCACAAACAGTAGATTTAATTTCAACTAAAAAAGTAAGTACAACTAAACAACCAGATTTAGAGAATAAATCTGCTTCCAAATTGAATCCAGAAAACTGTAGAATTGATTGGAACGATTCAATAGACAAAATATATAATAAAATTAGAGGATTAAATCCCTTTCCAGCAGCTTGGACTATTATAAAAAATGAAAATGAAGAAATCGCTGCTAAAATTTATGCCATTAGGAAGGAAAATAAAACACATAATTTAGCTATTGGTAAAATTATTAGTACAAAAAAAGAGTTAAAAGTAGCTGTTAATAAAGGATTCATAATAATTGATGAAATTAAATTGTCTGGGAAGAAAAAAATGGAAGCAAAAAGCTTACTAAATGGCTTTAATTTTTCGTCTGAAGCTATATTCTTGTGAAGCCTTTAATAGTAAGGTTTTTACAGTTTTTTTTATTTCGCAACTGCCTTTATTAACAATTCGTATCGTTTTATTAACAAAAAGGCACTTTTTTCACCCTCAAATTTGCGTAAGGCCCTAATCCGTCTATATTTGTTAAGCTATTAAGCAAAAAAAATAATTTAATTAATCTTAAAAATCAATTTATTATGAACAAGTCTGATTTAATCGATGCAATGGCTGCTGACGCAGGAATCTCTAAAGTAGCAGCTAAGGCAGCATTAGAATCTTTTACAGGTAACGTAACCTCTGCTTTAAAAGGTGGTAGTAAAGTTGCTTTAGTTGGTTTTGGTACTTTTTCTGTTTCTCACAGAGCTGCTAGAACTGGTAGAAATCCTCAAACTGGTAAAACTATTCAAATTGCTGCTAAAAACGTAGCAAAATTTAAAGCTGGAGCTGGTTTAAGCGAAGCCGTAAACTAAGACTATTAGTTTAGAACAATATTAAAAACTCTCTTTTAAAGAGAGTTTTTTTTTATCATTATTTTTATTATATTTAAAGTAAAATTAATTTTAATAAAAATAATTTGAAACCAACTAAAGGAAAATTACTAATTGCAGAACCAGCTATTTTAAATGACAGCTCGTTTAATAGAACCATCGTTCTGCTAACAGAACATACTAATCAAAATTCTGTTGGTTTTATTTTAAATAGACCTTTAGAATACACTCTTAAAGACTTATTACCAGATATCAACTGTAATTTTCTAATTTATCAGGGTGGTCCTGTAGAACAGGATAATTTATATTTTGTACATAAAGTACCACAGTTACTGCCGGATAGTATCGAGGTTGATAACGGAATTTTTTGGGGAGGAAATTTTGAGTCCTTAAAAGAATTATTAAACAATGAAAAAATAAAAACTTCAGACATTCGATTCTTTTTAGGATATTCAGGTTGGGGAAAGAAACAACTTGATGAAGAGATGAATCAAAAATCATGGTTCGTAGGAGACAATGATTTCGAAAATATTTTTTCTTTGGATAATGGAAGTCTATGGAAAAATAAGTTATTACAAAAAGGAGGCAATTACAAGCTCTGGGCAAATGCACCAAGTAACTTTAACTTAAATTAATTACCAGCTATTTGTAATATCCTTAAATTACTAGCAATCTTCTTTCCTATTTCAGTAGTAAATGTTTTTTTCTTATAATTTGTTACAGGCTGCACTCCAATAATAGCATTTGTTATAAACACTTCGTCCGCTTTTTGTATTTCGAAAGGAGATATTGAAGTTTCTTCAATAGTTAATTCCTTATTTTTAAAAAGAATCTCTAGTACTTTTAGACGCGTAATACCTTTGATACACCCTTCAGTTAAAGCTGGTGTTTTTACGACCTTATCTTTCACTACAAATATATTTCCATTCGTTACCTCTACAACACCTTTCTTTTCATTTAATAAAATGCAATTATCTAAATCATTTTCATCAGCAAAAATACTAGCCAACGTATTAACCATTCTGTTATTGGTTTTTATAGTTGATAAAAGACCCGAATAATTATAAAAGTCTTTGTAAACATCTAAAGAATAAAAATCTTTGATTTGATAAGTACTCTCTTTTACTTCAATAGTAAAATCTATTTTATTTGTTTTTGGAGTATATAAACCTCCATCTTTTCTAAAAATATTTAATCTAATTCTGTATGCATTTGCTTCCTGTTGCGCTGCCACTGTTTTTAAAATTTCTTGTTCTAAAAATTCTAAGGTGAACTCTATTGGAATTTTCATGCGGAGCATTCTCATAGAAGCCATTAATCTAAAATAATGATCTTCCCAAAAAACTACTTTTTTATTTAGCACTTTTACAGTTTCAAAGATAGAATCTCCATATTTAAAAGCTCTATTTTCTAATGATAATTTTATGTTTTCTGAAGATATTAAAACTCCATTGAAGTTAACCATAACTAATAATTTAAAGATGCAAAATTAGTATATTTTTAAATATTTAGGCGTAAAAAAACTCAACAAAAGTGTTGAGTTTTAAAATTTTATAAAAAGTTATTTTAGGCACCTATAGTGTGTCTTAATTCATCAATTTGATTACGCCACAATTGCCTAGACTCTTCTACCTCATCGTCATCATCTGCAAAATCAGTAACAATTAAAGATACATCTTTTGTTAATGCATCTACTTGAATTTTGATTTCAAAAAAACTATCATCATCTTCACTTTCTAACCATTTCCAACGAATTCTTTCGCCTGTTTTTTTTGTAACTAACTCTGCTAATTCTTCTGTGCCTTCCCAAACAAAACTAAACACTTTTCCTCTACAATTAACCTTATCTGCAAACCACTCTTGAAGGTTTGAAGGTGAAGAAATATATTGATACAACATGTTTGGAGATGCATGAATAGGGATTTCGAGCTCAAATTTTATTTTATCCATTATTATTTTCTTAGGATGACAATATAGGTATTAATTCTATTAAAAAAAAAATAAAACACTTCTTGCTAGTTTATAAATTTAAATTATATTTGCAGCCTTAAAACAATGGCGAGGTAGCTCAGTTGGTTAGAGCGCAGGATTCATAACCCTGAGGTCACGGGTTCAAATCCCGTTCTCGCTACAACCTTAAATGACTACAAAAAAACAGTTTAGATATCTAAACTGTTTTTTTATGTAATATATTTAAGATTACCCTTGCGCTTAGGAAAGAAACTGAATGCGATTAAGCAGTTTTACCTCAATTTTTAACATTCGAAAAATTACACAAAAAAAGATAGTATTTTACAAGACATCATTTTAAACTAAAGACTTTTTCAAAAGCTCTAACTCCACTCCTAAACCATTAAACATTTGTATAATACTACTTAATTTCAGCTCATGTTCATCATACTCCTGTGTATTAATACTACATGTAAATTTCCAAAGTTCTAAGACTTCAGAAATAGGAACTTCATAAGATTGATATTCTCTATTATCTGGTTTTAAAAGCAAACTTCCCTTCTCTTCAATTTGATTATAAACGCGTTTGTAAGTCATTCCATCATTTTTAGTAACTATAATGTAAGAAGTTCCATTTTTAACATCTAATATGTCTTCTACAAACTCTGCAACCACATAAGAATTATCTTTCATAGGTAACATCGAATCTCCTTTTATTGGGAAAGCTCTATGTTTTCCTGTTGGTAAAAAAGGTAATTTAATTTTTTCTAATTGCTCTATATATTCCGGATCATCATACCCTAATAAATAACCTGCAGATGCCTTTGTAGAAACAACTTCAATTAGGTTTTCATTATGTTCGTCAACTATTATTGGAAATAAAACCCTCTTTTCTCCAACTTCTATAAACGAGACATCTTTGGTTTTTGTTAAATCATTTTTTAGTAGAATATCAATGGGTACCTTAAAGTAATTAGAAAAATCTATTAAAAAGTCTAATGTTGGTGAAGAACGATTCTCTTCATATGAACCAATTCGAGATCTAGTAACCTTTAATTCTTCTGCCAAAACTTCTTGAGAAAAGTTTTTTAATGTTCTCAGATGTTTTATATTTTTTGATACAATTTTCATAATGCTACAAATATAAGCAATATATGTTTATTATTGTAGTTAATTTTGTAGTGTGAAGAAAAATATTTTACACCTAGATTTAGATACATTTTTTGTGTCTTGTGAACGACTGATTGACAGTCGTTTAAAAAACAGACCTTTATTGGTTGGTGGAACAGGAGATCGTGGTATTGTTGCTGCTTGTAGCTATGAAACTAGACTTTTTGGGGTGCATTCTGGCATGTCTATGAAAGTTGCAAAGCGTTTGTGCCCAGAAGCAGTAACTATAAGAGGTAATACATCTATTTATTCAAAGTACTCTCAAATGGTAACCGAAATAGTCAAGGAAAAAGTACCGCTATTTGAAAAGGCAAGCATTGACGAGTTTTATGCTGATCTAACAGGAATGGATACTTTTTTTGGGAGCTATAAATATGCATCAGAATTAAGACAACGAATTATAAAAGAAAGTGGACTTCCTATTTCTTTTGGATTATCTGGAAATAAAATTGTTTCTAAAGTTGCAACTGGTGAAGCTAAGCCAGATAATCAATTGTTAATTAATGAGGGATTTGAAAAAGAATTTATGGCGCCTTTATCAATTCGAAAAATTCCTTCTGTTGGAGAAAAAACATATCAAATTTTAAGAAATTTAGGTGTAGAAAAAGTAAAAGTAATTCAAGAAATGCCAGTAGAGATGTTAGTAAGTGTTCTAGGGCTAAATGGAAGAACAATTTGGAAACGCGCCAACGGAATTGATAACCCTCCTTTAATTCCGTTTCATGAAAGAAAATCTATTTCTACGGAACGTACTTTTAATAAAGATACTATTGATATGAAAAAACTGTCTGAAACTATTTTTGCAATGGCAGAAAATTTAGCATACCAACTCCGAAAAGGAGATAAATTAGCATCGGTAATTGTTGTGAAAATTAGATATTCAGATTTTAACACCTACACAAAGCAAATTAAAATTCCATACACAAGTGCAGATCATATCATCATACCAGCAGTAGTAACACTTTTTAAAAAACTGTACCAGAGACGCTTATTAATACGATTGGTAGGTGTAAAAATAACAGACATTGTTAGTGGTAATTATCAAATTAATTTATTTGATGACTCTGAACAAATGATTAATTTATATAATGCGATGGACACCATTAGAAATAAATATGGTGAATTAAGTATTACACGAGCTGCTTCTATGGGAGCTAAAACTATTGGTCGTTATAGCAATCCTTTTAATGGTGAACCCCCAACCCTTTTAGCACATAGAAAGCAATAATGTATTTAAACTGTCACACATATTATTCTTTACGTTATGGTACATTTTCTGAAGTAGAATTATTAAAACTCGCAAAAGAAAATAATATTGATACCATTGCACTTACAGATATCAACAATACTTCTGCGTGTTTAAACTTTATTCAACAAGCTAAAAAACTGAATATAAAACCTATTGTTGGTGTAGATTTTAGAAACGGAAATACCCAACAGTTTGTTGCAATAGCAAAAAGCAACAAAGGCTTTGAAAACATCAACAAGTATTTGTCTATATTTTTAGAGTCTAAAACACCAATTCCAAATCAACCAGAATTTTTAGAAGATGTTTTTATTATTTATCCTTTTGAGAAAACATTAGAACTAAACTTAACTTCTTTTAAGGAAAATGAATTTATAGGTATTTCTGTTATAGAAATTAATAAACTCCGATTTTCATATTTAAAAAAATATGAAGATAAATTGGTCATACAACAGCAAGTTACAATTCGAAATAAAAAAGACTTTAATGCACATAGATTATTACGTGCAATAGATAAAAATACACTGTTAAGCAAACTACCCACAAAAGAGCAGTGCTTAGAAACAGATAAGATGTACGCTGCAAGTATTTTACAAGGTTACTTTAAAGAATTTCCTAATGTAAGCTTAAATACCAATGTATTGCTGCAGCAATGCAGTAATGTTCAGTTTGGATTTGGCAGTGATAGACAAAATCAAAACAAACAATATTATTGCAATAGCTTTAAAGAAGATTGCACAATGCTGTTACAGCTTTGCAAGACAAACATCAACAGACGGTATAAAAAAGTAACGCAAAAAGTTACTGATAGACTTCAAAAAGAATTGAAAGTTATTATTGAATTAAAATTTGTTTCCTTTTTTTTAATCAATTACGATATTATTAATTATGCAAAAAACAAAGGATATTTTCATGTAGGCAGAGGTAGTGGCGCAAATAGTATTGTTGCATATATTATTGGTATTACAGATGTAGACCCTATTGAATTAGACTTGTATTTCGAACGATTTATAAATCCATTTAGAGCATCTCCGCCAGATTTTGATATTGATTTTTCTTGGAAAGATAGAGATGATGTTACCAGTTATATTTTTAAACGTTTTAAAAACACTGCACTTTTAGCTACTTATAATACATTTAAATACAAAGCCGTAATTAGAGAATTAGGAAAGGTTTTTGGACTTCCAAAAGAAGAAATTGACAAGCTGAGTAAAACATCAAAACAAGAAAAAACCTTTCTTAGAAATAGTATTTCTAAAGAAAATAATAAAGCACAACCAAAAACTAATAGTAATGCTACAACATATCAACAACAAAAAATAGATGGTATTGCCCAATTAATTTTAAAGTATGGTAAGTTAATTGAAGGGTTTCCCAACTACATAAGTGTTCATTCTGCAGGAATATTAATTTTAGAAAAACCTATTCATTATTATTCTGCAACAAATCTTCCGCCAAAGGGATATCCTACTGTTCAATTTGATATGAATATTGCGGATGATGTAGGGGTTTTTAAATTTGATATTTTAGGTCAACGTGGTCTAGCTAAAATTAAAGAAGCGCTTACTATTATAAAAAAAAATAAACCTAATGCTCCTCCAATTGATATTACAGATATAGAAAAATTTAAAACTGATAAAAACATTAATCACTTATTAAAATCTGGTGGTGCAATTGGTGCATATTATGTAGAATCTCCTGCAATGCGTGGGTTAATGCAAAAATTACAAACACAAGATTATTTGGGTTTGGTGGCTGCAAGTTCAATTATTAGACCAGGAGTTTCTGGCTCTGGAATGAAAGATGAATTTATAAAAAGACATCGCTACCCAGCAAAAAGAAAAGATGCAAATCCTATTTTATTAGAGATTATGCCAGAAACTTATGGTGTAATGGTATATCAAGAAGATGTAATGAAAGTGGCTAGTAAATTTGCAGATTTAACACTCGGTGAAGCAGATGTTTTAAGAAGAGGAATGAGTGGAAAATATCGTTCTATTAAAGAGTTTAAGGCTGTAGAAGATAAGTTTATTAATAATTGTAGAAAAAAAGGACATACAGAGGCCTTAATTTTTGAAGTTTGGAATCAGATTAAAAGTTTTGCAGGATATGCTTTTGCAAAAGGGCATTCTGCTTCTTACGCAATAGAAAGTTATCAAAGTTTATTTTTAAAATGCTATTATCCAATAGAATTTATGGTAGCTGTTTTAAATAATGGAGGTGGTTTTTATTCTGCAGCGCACTATATACATGAAGCTAGAATGAAAGGTGCAATTATTGAACTGCCTTGTATAAATAATAGCAACCACCCTAATATTGTTATTGACAGCTCTATTTATTTAGGATTTGGTTATTTAAAAAGTTTAGAACATTTGGTTATCAAACGTCTATTAACCGAACGTCAATTACACGGAAAATTTACATCTTTAGATGATTTTATAGATCGTGTTACTATAAGCATAGAGCAACTCACTATTTTAATTAGAATTGATGGGTTTCGATTTACAGGAAAATCTAAAACGCAATTATTATGGGAAGCTATTTTTAAATTGAATGCAACAAAACAAAAAACAAAACAATCGCAACTTTTTAAAATTCAACATAAAAAATACGAATTGCCAAAACTAGAACCTCATTGGATTGAAAATGTCTATGACCAAATAGAATTATTAGGGTTTACAATTCATAATTATTTTAAACTTGTAGCAGAGAATTATTTACCAAGTATAAAAGCTAAACAAATGATTGATTTTACAAATCAGAATGTTTTAATATATGGTTTACTGGTTACTACTAGATACAATAAAACGTCACAAGGCAAATTAATGAGATTAAGCACCTTTATCGATAGGGAAGGCAACTATTTTGACGCAGTGCATTTTGCTGATGTTGTACACTTATATCCTATAAACGGAATTGGTATTTATGCTTGTTATGGTAAAATTAACAATCGATATGATTTTTATAGTATGAATATTATTACATCTAAAAAAATGAGGATTTTAGTTGATCCTAGAGGTTAAAGTACCAAATAAAAAGAGCTAGTTTTATTTGCTATGAAAAAAATAATTCTAAAATCAGCAAATAAAATGATCAGATTAAAAACTATGTATATATCAACTATCATAAACTATAAATAATGTCGATGATGAGCATTATAAACCTATAACAGGTTAAATTTTATTTTTCAATTTAGAAATTCATCACTAAAAAAACGCACCACTCCTTAATATTTTTACGTATTTTTGACCCCACTTGTAATCTAAGTTTTACACATCAAAATTGCAACAATAATAGTTGTATTTGTTATTAAATTAGTTACTGAGTAAACCTACTTTCAGATTTTTGAATCGCATTAATTATAACTATGGAATACGCCAAAAATATCCTTGAAACAATTGGTAATACACCACTTATCAAAATCAATAAGATTACCGAGGAACTACCTTGTTTAGTGCTCGCTAAATACGAAACTTTTAATCCAGGGAACTCGATTAAGGATCGCATGGCATTAAAAATGATCGAAGATGCAGAAGCAGATGGAAGATTAAAACCTGGTGGAACTGTTATTGAAGGAACTTCAGGAAATACGGGGATGGGGTTGGCATTAGCCGCAATTGTAAAAGGGTATAAATGCATTTTCGTTTTAGCAGACAAACAGTCAAAAGAAAAGTGCGATATTTTAAAAGCGGTAGGTGCTGAAGTTATTGTGTGCCCAACAGCAGTAGAACCTGAAGACCCACGATCTTATTATTCGGTTTCTAAACGTTTGGCCAAAGAAATACCAAATAGCTGGTATGCAAATCAGTATGACAATCCTAGCAATGCGAAAGCACATTACGAAAGCACCGGACCAGAAATCTGGAAACAAACCAGTGGAAAAATTACTCATTTTATAGTTGGAGTGGGAACAGGAGGAACAATTTCGGGCGTAGGCAAGTATTTAAAAGAACAAAATCCAAATATTAAAATTTGGGGAATTGACACCTACGGAAGTGTATTTAAGAAATACCATGAAACAGGAATTTTTGATGAAAAAGAAATTTATCCTTATGTAACTGAAGGAATAGGCGAAGATATCTTACCAAAAAATGTTGACTTTAGTATAATTGATGGTTTTACAAAAGTAACCGATAAAGATGGTGCGGTTTATACACAACGCTTAGCAAAAGAGGAAGGTATGTTTCTAGGTAATTCTGCGGGATCTGCAATAAAGGGAGTTTTACAACTAAAGGAACATTTCACAAAAAATGATGTGGTAGTCGTCTTATTCCATGATCACGGAAGTCGTTACATAGGTAAAATGTTTAATAACGATTGGATGCGTAAGCAAGGATATATAGAATAATATTTCTAAAAAAAACTCTTACAATGTTTCAATGAACTTTAAAAAAACCTTTTTATGAAGCTCAAGATCCATTTGCGGTGATAGAGACACTCTAGCAATATAATCTTTATGATCTTCTTTAGTCGTTCCTTGAGTCGATGTTGCTGGTATTGTCCAATAAGATCCTTTTAACTGCCCATAACTTACACAATTTTTGCTTTCATTAGGAATTTCATTAATCATCATATTGATTAATTTCAGATTTAGATTTCTTTTGTAAGCCTCTTTTTCCTCATCAGTACTCCCTTTTGTAGGCAGATCTAATGAAAAAACAGATGGAGTGAATCCTGCTTTGGCCAATTCCTCTGAGACAAAATTAATTTTAGCTTCTGGCAAATTATCCTTAATAAAGTTTACAAAGTCACGAGTATTCAGATAAGCCTCATGAATTCGTTTTTTCATTGATGGTAATTGTTTGGCTAATAATTCCATTTGAAAATCTGTAGCTTCGTTATCACAAAGTCTTAAATGCAACCCTATTTTTTCTATTAATATTTCTCCTTTTTTATTTGCTACACAATAGCCAGCTGTGCACAACCCACCACTTGGAAATTTTGACCCGCTAGCAAATGAAATAGTTTTAACTGTTGAAAGTAAATCGGCTTCACCTAAAAAATGTAAATTTGGGCAAAATGTTTGATCCAAAAGAAAAATCGGTGCAATAGCCACCTCTCCACTTTCAGTTTTACGTATTGCACTCAAAACATTTCTTAATTTTACAAGATCTGGAACCTCAACTCTTGGATTTGTTGGAATTTCAGCAATGACATAAGGAACAGCATCTTCAGCTGCAATCTTATTTAAAATTAGATCAAGACTTTGAACCA
>JAQXAP010000143.1 GCA_029252865.1 Polaribacter sp. | reverse complement strand
TGTGCATTTTCTGTTTTAATTACTTTATATCCCTTTTTTACAAGGTTGGTAAAATGTTTAAATGTGTGGTATCTTTTTGGTAAGATAATTTCGCCATTTGTCCTCCAAACAACAAGACTAGAGTAACCATTATCATCTTCTTCCTCATAAAAAAGGTGCATCATATAAGCTGTCATACCTCCTTCATTAAAACCTCTTAACATCCATTTTATATAATTTGCTGCATCAACCATAGAAATGTCTTCGCTCTTTAACTTAGCAGATTCAGTAACCCAAACAGGTTTTGAGGACGCAGCTGTTTTTAGGGCATTCCAATTTGTATCATGATTTGGGTCTGCATAGGTGTGTGTTGCAACGACATCTACTGCCGATTTTACAATTGGGTCCGCAAACATCGTATTGATGTAATTTGTAGCAGATCTATTGGAATTATTTAAATCATAAACTCTGTAATTTTCTGGCGAAAGTATTTTTATATAATTTAAAGAAGCATTATTTAAACGAGTATCTAGATTTTTTATAATACTATTTAATTCTGAAGGAGTTGTGTTCATAGATTCATAACTAACCTCATAATCTGGTTCATTTGTAGGAGAAATGGCAGTAACATCAATGTTGTATCTAGATTTCATTCCTTGTAAAAACGCAATAAGAAACTCACTATATTCATTTTCTCCACCAGAAATTAAAGTACCTCCGTCATTGTGTTTTCCATTTGTTTTTAACCAAGCAGGAGCAGAATTACAGTTGCCAATTACATGATCAAAACCATTTTTACTTAAACTAAAAGCATTGTTTAAAGCTTCACCAACAAATCTTGTTCTATTATTATTTGGGTTACTGTCATAACGTGTCCAATCTAGTTTTGAGGCATCTAAATCGAAAGGATTATTGTTGTCATTTTCTGGTTCTAAATCATGATACACAAAAAATCGAATCATATTTACCTCTAAATCTTTAAAACAATAGGATTCTATTTGTTCTCTAACAGAATTATTTAGCGCATATAAATGCTCTGTTCTTCTCTTTATACCGGCTCCAAAACCTTCTATTGTTTGATAGGTTTCAGAAGGCTCCATACTTATTAAATCTCCTGGTACAACAGAAACTTCATCTAAGAAATAAGTAACTCCTGCTTGCATATACCAAAATTTAATTTTGTTTGAATCTGCATTAAAAGGTGCAGTAAATGTGTGTGAATGTTTTTGCCAAGTATCTGTAATCCAAATATTTTGACCTTGATAACTATCAGCTATTTCTGAACTAAAAACAAGTTTCATTTGTCTTGAGGAAGCTCCTTCTATTTTGGCATAAAAAGAAACTGTATATTTTTTACCTGCTTGTACTTGAAAACCAAAATCACTTTTTGTACTAACATCATAATTATTTGTACCTAATGAAATTATCTCGCTTTTTAAAGCTTTTGTACTTCCAGCAATTAAATTTTCTGTTGCAATAGAAAAATTAACATTACCTCCATTATTTGCTTGATTTGTCCATTGAATAAAATTGGAACCATTAGTAATTTCGAAAGCACCATTTTCTAACGGTAATTGATTTTGTCCGTTTATAAACACACAATTTGCAAAAATAATTACCAAAAAGATTTTCAGATACCCCATTTTTAAGTTTCTAACTTTTAGTTAATCAAATTTACATTTTGATGTTTTTAAACAATATTATTTTTGAGGCAAAGCATATTATTTTTGAAGCTAAAATGGTATGAATTTAAAAACCATAGCTTTTAAAGGCTATGGTTTTATAAGATTTAACAATAAAATCAATTACTACTCATTAATTAATTCATTCGTATTTATTTCTGACTGTGGAATTGGTAAATTCATTACTTGTGAAGGATCAGTACTTAAAAGAATATCAACACTAGCCTTGAAACCTGGGCTACTATTACTATTATGAGGTAAAATAGTATTATTTAGGAAATAATCAAATCCACGTCTTCTATTATTGTGAGAGTCTTCACCTTCGCCAATTAATTCAAAACGATATTCATTCATGATGGCATCTCTAAACTCTTCTTGAGCGCCCAAATAACCTGCATGAGGCGAAACACCAACTCTACTTAAAACTTCTGTAACATACCCTAATTGTTGACCATTTTGCAACTCATTAGAAATTTCAGCCAACATTAGAAGTAAATCAGCATATCTATACACAATTATATTTTGACTGTTGTATTGGTTACTATGTGTCTTGTCTTTTTCTGCAAATTTAAATAGAAAAGGATGCGCTGCTCTTACAATCGGACGATTTGGATTCGCTGGATATGTTCGTTGAGGTCTTCCGTTTTTTGCATGTGTATAATCGTATAGGTATGTTGCCTCTATTCTAGGATCAGTTGGATAGGTATCTCTGTGAATCTCAAATACATCTGCATGAACTCTGAACCATCCAAAATTTTGTGATACCTTGTAGTTATTTGGTGTAAAATTCCTTCCCATTTGAGAATTTGAGGCATCTTGACTAATTTGCAATTCAAAAATAGATTCTGATGAGTTTTCGTTTGTATCTGTAAATAAACTACTGTAGTCAGAAACTAATGAATATTGTCCGTAGACTTTCATGGCTTCTTCATATGCCATTTGCCAATACTCCATTTCTGTTAAAGCTCCCTCTCTTAAGTCTGGATTTGTTGCTAGTGTCATATATAATTTTGCTAATAGTACATTCGCAGCGTATTGTTTTGGATAGCCAATACCTTTTGCGCCATTCATTAAACTAGCAGCCATTTTGGCATCACTAATAACTTGCGCATAAATTTCTTTTGATGGAGATTTTCCTTTATTTAAATTTTTATCATCGGCAATTTCTGTCCATAAAGGGATGTCTGTAAAAAGACGCGTTAAATCAAAGTATGCAAATGCACGAGCAAAATAGGCTTGTCCCAAAATATCACTAAAAAGTAATTCATCATTTGTACTTGGGTTTTCAACTACTGTTATATTTTTAATTGCTGCATTTGACTGAACAATAACTGCATATAAACCTTTCCAAAGCAATTCAGAATCTTGATCTTGAATTGGTTTCAATGCCATTAGGTTGGCGTTGTGAGGACTGTTAGCAACATTAGCACCCCTTTGAAGTTGTCTATGGGTGATGAACAGTCCTGAAAAACCATTATTAACCCAATAACGTCTTTCCATTGAGTCATAGGTTGTCAATTTTTGGTATATGCCATCTAATGCAGCAGCAGCGCTTTGTGGATTGTCATAAAGCGTGGAATCTAAAAATATTGGGCTCTCATCTAAGTTACATGAACTTGATAAAAAACCAAAAATAAATACTAAAATAAAGTTTAATTTTTTCATGTGTTTGTGTTTTTTGTTTTTGTAGTTCAGTAGTTCTTAGAAATTAATGTTTAATCCTAATAAAAAAGTTTTAGCATTTGGGGCGCCGTTCCAATCTACTCCATTAATAAGTCCGGTATACATGAAACTTGAAATTTCAGGATTGTATCCACTGTAATTGGTCCATGTTGCTAAATTTTGACCTGCAATATATACATTGACACGATCGAACGTTGAGCTGTTTTCTACAGGAATGTCGTATCCTATAGTTACGTTATTTAATCTTAAATAACTACCGTCTTCAATAATACGATCTGAAATTCCTATTATTTGGTTAGGAATCTCAGCGTAGCCTAATCTTGGATATAGGTTCGTTTGAGCATCTGGCCTCCATGCATTGTTGTATGCATTAGGGCTAATGTTGTTTTGTAATCCCTCTGCACTATTCAATTTAATTAAATTTCCGTTCGCAACATCATTTCCATAAACTCCATTAAAGAGGAAGTTGGCGGTAAGACGTTTTAATTTAAAATTTAGGTTAAAACCATATACAAAGTCAGGATTTGGATTTCCTATAAAGGTCCTATCTAAAATATCGATAGCTCCATCCTCATTTTGATCCACGAATCTAACATCCCCAGCAACAGCACCTGCAACAAGATCTGTATCCTCTGTTTGATATATTCCATTGCTTTCTAATCCGTAAAAAAGACCTGCTTCTTCACCTTCAATGAATACATTGGCAGGGGTTCTAAAATACTGACCTCTACTGATCTGATTACCAAAATAAAATGAGCGATTTTCTGCAACTCCATCGATGTAAAAATCTTTTAAAGGAATTCCTAAAGCTTCAATTTTTGTTTTATTAAAGGAAATATTTCCTCCAATATTAATTTCGAAATCATCAGTAGAAACCGGAGTAATATTCAACGCAAGCTCCAAACCTTTGTTAGAAATACTTCCTCTATTTATAAGAATATTACTAAATCCTGAAGATGTTGGAATCGGACTATTTTGCAATAAATCTTTGGTTGTTTTGTCGTATACGTCAATACTACCTGAGATTCTATTATTTTTACTTTCAAAATCGAGTCCTAGATTAACTTGTTCAGTTGTTTCCCAGGTTAAATTAGGGTTTGCAATGTTATTAAGTGTCATGGGCACACTAGTTCCATTTCCTGGTGTTCCGTATAGTTGTCCGTTGATCCCATAATCAGACAATGTTCCATAAGCTCTAATACCATGGTTTCCTATTTGTCCCCAACCTGCTCTTAGTTTTAAATCTTCAAAAATATTTAAGTTTTTAATAAAACTTTCATTATCAAGTCTCCACGCCAATGCAAATGATGGAAAGAAACCATACCTATTGTTTTCTGAGAATTTAGAAACACCATCTCTACGAAACGATGCTGTAAGGATATATTTATTATTAAAGGTGTAGTTTATACGACCCAATAAAGAGAAAATTTGTTGGTCAGCTTTTAAATATCGTAACGGTTGCGTAATTACGGATGCCAGAAAAGGTTGTTGCGTTGTAAGTTCGGTTGTCACAAAATTTTCAACTGCATAAATACTATTCTCTACATTTCTTACATCATACGTTATACCAGCAGTGGCATTTATTCTATGCTTCTTATTAAAAGTTCTATTGAATCTTAAAAAATTATTAATTTGATAAGATGTCGCATTTAAAGTAGATATTTGTAATGCTCCATTTGCGTTATTACCTTGAAATGTTGTTAGGCCAAAAAAACGTCTTCTGTCTTTAGTTCTAATATTACCACCTCCTTTTATTTCATATTGTAAACCCTTAATAGGCAGTTTATAAGTAAGCCCCACAGATATGATATATCTTTTTTCTTTTGAAACGTCTTCAAAATCGTTTACCCAAGAGTATGGGTTTGAGGCTTCTAAATCTTGTCCAAAATCTTCAATCTCTTCAGTGATTACTGGTCTAAAAACAATAGCATTTCTCACAAAACTTTGGTTGGCACCGATTAAATCTCCTCCTTCAGCAAAATTTGTATTATTAAATGAGGTACTAATTCTAGCTTGTAATTTTAATTTATTTGTAAGGTTTTGATTTAAATTAATTCTAAAATCAGCATTTTTAAGGCTCGAATTAGTTACGATACCATTTTGCTCATCGAAACCTCCTGAAACATAATAATTACCTCTATCACTTCCACCTGAAGCTGAAAAACCAACCTTAGTACTAAAACCAGGACGATATAATTCATCTTGCCAATTGATGAGTTGAGCAGGTGTATCCAAAACACTAGCATTGCCTAGGTTGTCATAACTAATTCCAAATACTTGATCACCATTTACCTGAAATCGAGGGTCTGCTGCGTTGAGTAAGGAAAATTCATTTTGATAGTTAGCATAGCCAACACCATCTAAAACATCGTATTTTTTATCTATATTTCTTACAGAGTTTGTTACAAAAGCACTTATTTTTACTTTTCCTTTTTCTCCTTTTTTAGTAGTAATTAAGATCACACCATTTGCACCTCTAGAACCATAAATTGCAGTAGCTGACGCATCTTTTAACACCTCAATACTTTCTATGTCTCTTGGGTTTATCCCACTCAAGCCATTTTGAGTTTCTTGACCGGAATTACCAATACCACCAGCAGCTATTACATCTTCTCCCGCCGAAGAAATAATAACTCCATCGATAACATAAAGTGGCTCATTATTTCCACGAAGACTGTTAGTTCCTCTGATTTTTACACTAATACCAGAACCAGGAGACCCTAAATTTTGTGTTACTTGAACCCCTGCTGATCTACCTTGTAATAATTGATCAACAGAACCAGATTGATTGGCAATGTCTTCTGCTACTTTAACAGATGTTATTGAACCCGTAACATCTTTCCTAAGAACACTACCATAACCTACTACTACAATTTCCTCTAATTGGGTTGCATCTATTTCTAATTGTACATTAATTGTAGTTTTATTTTTGACATTAATTGTTTCAGTTTTGTAACCTAAATATGAAAAGATTAAAATTTGTGAACTATTTTTAGGCACTGAAATCATAAAATTTCCATCAAAATCTGAGACAGCTCCCAAACTTTCAGTGTTTTTAATTTGAATTGTTACACCAGGTAATAAGTTGCCCGTCTCGTCTTTAATGGTTCCTGAAATTGTTGCTGATTGAGCATAAATTATTACAGGTAAAAAAAGTAATAAGTAGAATAGTCTCTTCATAATTCTTGGAGTAATTATTGGTTTGTATTTGTTTTTTCTTATGTAATGACATTTGTTTTCAACATGTGAAATCCTCAAAAAAAAATAACTTTTCTTTAATTATTACAAATTTAATCGCATAATGCTTGTTGTGTTTGTAATATTTGAGGAAAAAAATAACATATTTGAAGCAAGCCAGTATATTTGCGGGCTCATTTATTTAATCCCACGTTTAATTTTATACCTTTTCAAATGTAAAATAGATTCTGCACAAAATAAGGGCGTTATGGTTAATTAATAAGGTGAAATGTCTTTTTTAAATAATAAGTGTACTACCAAAAACTTCACATTAAAAAGAAAACATTCGTTTTTATAAAATGACGATTATATTTATATTCTTTTTCTACAATATATTTTTTATTTGTAATTTCATCAATCATGAGAATATTTAAATTTAAACACACTTTTTTTTTCTTTTTGATTTTCAGTTCAATAATTGGTCAGGAAAATCAAAATGAGTACAATTTTGTTCCTATCGATGATGGTTTTACGCAAAGTGCCATTACAACTATTTTAAAGGATAATGAGGGGTTTACTTGGATTGGGACTAATAGTGATGGATTGTTTAAGTATAATAGTACAGATTTTAAGAGTTACAAACAAGAGCTAAATTCTAAAAAAGCTTCTTTAAATAGTTCTATTGTTTACACAACATTTCAAGATTCTAAATATAATATTTGGGTAGGAACTGAGCTAGGTCTTAACTTATATAACAAAGAGTTAGATAAATTTGAAAACATCCAACTCTTAAAAGATCAAAAAAAAATTAATATACCTGTACATGCAATTACAGAATATGATGAAAACACCCTGTTAT
This sequence comes from Polaribacter sp., assembly GCA_029252865.1. Taxonomy (GTDB): domain Bacteria; phylum Bacteroidota; class Bacteroidia; order Flavobacteriales; family Flavobacteriaceae; genus Polaribacter. The sequence goes on along the minus strand of JAQXAP010000143.1, from coordinate 7,933 downwards.
TTGGAACCCATGAACATGGATTGTACAAACTAGACAAAAAAACACTTTCATCTAAATTAATTAAGTTTAAAGATAATGAACCAACAATTAGCTTGCAGATAAATGCTATTGTAAAATCTTCTAATGGTCGATTTTTAATAGGTACAAACCAAGGATTAATGACTTTTGATCCTTATGATGAAATTTTACAACTAGCAAAGTTTAATACAAAAAACGATTTAGAATTTATAGAAAATGCCATAGAATCTTTGTTGGTTACTGAAAATGAATCTGTTTGGATTGGTACTGTCTCTTCTGGATTATATAAAATTATAAGCAACAAAAACGATGTGTATGCTATTGAAAAATATGCAATCACTAAAAAAAGAATTATGTCTTTAGCAGAAAAACAGAATGCGAATATTTTGTGTGCTACAGAAAATGATGGTCTTTTTGAAATAAACCCATCAACTAAATTTACAGAAAACTACAGGCAAAATAAACTAAATAATAAAGGTGTAAAATCTAACTCAATTTGGACAGTTTTTACTGATGATAAAAATAGAGTTTGGTTGGGTTATTACAATAGTGGTATTGATATCCATGATGATTTTTACAATAAATTCAATTCCATAAAAAGTTTGCCTTTTCTAAAAAACTCTTTAAATTCTAATTCTGTTACTGGTATTGCAAAAGATAATTTTGGCAGATTATGGATGGGAATGTTTGATGGTGGCGTAGATGTTTATGATCCTAAAAAAGGCACTTTTACAAATTTATTCAACCAAAATAATAGAATTGCGAAAGGATTGAATAATCTTGGAATTACGGCTGTTTTTATAGACAGTCGCAAAAATATTTGGATTGGTACTTGGAGTTCTGGTCTATATCTTTTAAAATTTAACTCTAAAAAATTTATAAATATCAATAAAACATCAAACAAAAGTATTTTCACCACAAATAGAATTATGACTTTTGATGAAGATTCTAAAGGCAATATTTGGATTGGTACTTTTTCAAGTGGATTGTACTCTTATCATCAAACATCAGAAAAATTTACACACTATAAATCAAAAAATTTCTTAAAATACAATATTGATAAAAGTAATATTCGAAAAGTTTTAGTCGATAAAAATGATGCCATTTGGATAGGTTCCAGAGAAGGTGTTTACAAAGTTGAAAATACCAATTCGAACACTTTTAATGTAAGTTCATTTAACAACGAAATGAATTTGGATCTTGAGAACAACAGTAATTATTCTATTAAATCCAACATTATTTATAGCTTGTTTGAGGACTCCAATAGCAATATTTGGATAGGAACTTTAGGTAATGGTTTATCTAAATATAATGCTAAAAACAACACTTTTAAAAGATACAACACTAACAATGGTTTAATTCATGAAACCATTTTTTCGATTATTGAAGATAAAGATAAATCAATTTGGATTGGAGGAAACAAAGGGCTTTCTGCACTTAATACAAAAACAAATACGTTTACAAACTTTAATAAAACTGATGGTTTATTATCAAATACATTTAATTACAATGCAGTTTTAAAAGATGACAATAATGTATTGTTTTTCGGAAATTCTAAAGGAATCAATTATTTTAATCCATCAAAAATAGTTTACAATAAAGAAAAACCAATTGTTTATATAAAAGACTTAAAATTATCGAATGATATCGTAAGTATAGAGGATGAAAATTCACCACTAAAAAAAATAATTTCTAAAACTGATGAATTAACTTTAACATATAAACAAGCAGTATTTTCTTTAGATTACTCCGGAATAAATTACACCAGAAGTGAAAACAATCAATATGCATATTTCTTAAAGGGGTTTGATAAAGATTGGAGTTTCGTTGGCACAACCAGAAACGCATCTTACAAAAATGTTCCACCAGGAAATTATACTTTTATGGTAAAAGCATCTAATAATGACGGCTTTTGGAATGACAAACCTACTACCTTAAAAATTAAAATTCTTCCTGCTTGGTGGGCCACAAATACTGCCATTTTAACCTATATTTTATTACTCGGACTTTTTATTTATGTAGTTTATAAATACGTAAGAGCAAGAGTTAGAGAAAAAATAATTTTAAATTTAGAAAGACAAGAATACAAACAATTTGAGGCTTTGAACGCAAAAAAAATTCAATTTTTTACCAATATTTCCCACGAATTTAGAACTCCACTAACCCTCATTTTAACCCCTTTAGAAGATATATTAGAAAGTAATAATTTAATCTCTGACGATTTAAAAGAAAAGCATAATATTATATACAAAAACGCAAAACGCCTTTCTCGATTAATTAATGAGTTAATGGATTTTAGAAAACTTCAGTTTAATAAAATGAGCATTAATGCCTCACAAATATCTGTGGTCCCATTTATAGAGGAAGTTGTTAGTCATTTTGAAGAACAAGCCTCTTTACAAAACATAAAACTTTCTGTAGAATACGATCAAAACAATTTTATTATTTGGTCAGATCCATCAATGTTAGAAAAAATAATTTTTAACCTGTTATCAAATGCCTTTAAAGCTACACCTGCAAACGGATCTATTACAGTGCAAATAAACAAACCTGAAAAACTAATTTCTTTACCATTAGTAACCAAAACTAAATCTTTAGAAGCCATAGAAATTATTATAAAAGATACAGGTTTAGGAATCAAAAAAGAAAATTTACATAAAGTTTTTGATCGTTTTTTTCAAGGAAATGAAAAGAATAATCAATATAACGGAGGAACAGGAATTGGTTTAGAGTTAGTAAAAAATTTTGTAGACCTACACAAAGGAAAAGTAATTTTAACCAGCAAAGAAAATATAGGAACACAATTTAAAATATATTTTCCTCTAGGATACGAACATCTCAAAGAAAATGCCAATAATAAATTTAAAGAAACCATAAAAGAAAGTATTACTGTTAAAAATAAACCATCAGATAATGTAAATACAGAAGAAAAAGAGGTTCCCAGTAAAAAGATGATACTTATTGTTGAAGATACGGCAGAGTTAAGATCTTACATAAAAAATGAGTTGAAAGAAGATTATATTGTAAAAGAAGCAGAAAATGGTTTAGAAGGATTAGAAAAAGCAAATAAATATCTTCCAGATATTTTAATAACGGATGTAATGATGCCAATTATGGATGGTTTTGAGTTATGTGAACGTATAAAAAGCGATATTAAAACTAGTCATATACCAATATTAATGGTTACTGCCAAAGGAATGCAAATAGATAAATTAAAAGGAATTGACTCTGGTGCAGATGTATATTTAAACAAACCATTTAATATGAAAGTATTAAAATCGCATTTAAAACAATTGATTTCTAGTAGACAAATTTTGTTTGATAAGTATTTTAATAGTGTAAGTACATCAATAGATGCTAATAACACAACATCTTTAGACAAAGAATTTATGAATAATGTTTTATCCTATATAAATGAAAATATTAATGATGAAAAATTAAATGTAGAACATTTAGCGTCAGAGTTATTCTTAAGCAGAAGTAAATTATATCGAAAAATTAAAGCATTAACAGGAGATACAGCCAACGAATTTATTAGAAAAGTGCGTTTAGAAAAGGCAAAACAACTTATAAAAAATACAGAACATACCATTAGTGAAATATGCTATAAAGTTGGTTTTTCTTCTCCCTCCTACTTTACAAAGTGCTTTAAAGATCATTTTGATGTTTTACCGACTGAAATAAGAGAAAACGTAACTAAAAAATAGTCTTTTAAAAATGATTTTCTTTTAATTCAGTAATTTGCAATATATTTTTAGTAGTAAAATATTTCATCATGAAAAAAGTTAAAATACAGATTTTTTATGGATTGCTCGTTGTTGCCGCTTTTTTTTACTTTAATGTAATTAAGAATTCAGAAAACACAAACTATAAAGAATATCCTACATGGATTGAAATGATGGAATCTCCAAACATAAATATAAAAGAGGCAAGAAAAGCTTTCGATACTTACTGGAAACATAACAATCATTTCAAAGGAGATCGTTCGAAACAATTTGAACGATGGTATAAAATAAATTCAAAGCGTTTAGATGAATATGGAAATGTTATTTCTGCAAAACAAGTAAGAAATGAATTTGTTAAAATCCGGTCTGAGTTAGCTTTTAATCAACAAGGCCAATGGTTTAATTATGGGCCTATTAATGTAGGGCCAAGAAATAATGGAATAAAAAAAGATGGAGGACGTGTAAAAGATATTGCTTTCCATCCAACCAATGAAGATATCTATTATGTTTCTACATTTAAAGGAGGCCTATTTAGAACAACCAACGCTGGAACTTCTTGGGTACCTTTAACAGATCATCTTCCACATGAAGTATTCATCTCTAAAATAGTTCCTTCTAAACCCAATACTATATTTATAGGTACAGATTCTGGGGTATTAAAATCTGCAGATGCTGGTGTAACTTGGAATGATACAGGATTGTCTACTGGTAAAATTAATGCATTACTTATAAAACCAGGTAATGAAAATATAATTCTTGTTGGATCACCCTCTGGCATTCACAGGTCCATTGATGGGGGTGTTACATTTAATCAAGTACAAATTGCCTCAAAGACCGAAGAGTTAAGAGTTCATCCTACTAATGCAGATATTATGTATGCTGGAACGAATGGTAATGGGTCTACATCCCAATTTTTTAGATCTACAGACGGCGGTTCAACTTGGACAGAAAACAGTACATTCGGATTAGGAGGATTTAAGAAAATTGCAGTAACACCGGCAGAGCCTGATTATGTTTATGTAATAAATTCGAGAGACCATTTAGGAGAAGATTCTTTTGAAGGGGTATATCTATCAACAGACTCAGGAGTAACCTTTACTAAAAGATCTAGCGGAACGCCATGTATTACAGGATATAATGATGAGGGAAATATATCAAGAGGTCAACCGAATTACAATTTGTTTATTGTTGCCGATCCAAATAACGCAAATATAGTTTATGCAGGAGGTGTAAAATCTTGGAAATCTATGGATGGAGGTTTAAATTGGGTGCAAGTATTCAATAATGTTACAACACAAGAAGGAGGAGGACTACATTTAGATCAGTTAACATGGGCTTATTCACCAATAAATAGCAGATTATTTGCATTAAATGATGGAGGAATATATTTTTTAAATGCTGATGATAAATTTCAGTCTATCACGGATAGATTACCAATCGCTGAAATTTGGGAGTGCACGCAAAGCCAGCAAAACCCGACAAATGTCGCCGGAGGAACGTTTCATTGTGGTATAAAATTAAATAAAAATGGAACTTGGTTGTCGCCATGGGGCGGTGATGAATCTACAGTATTATTTGATTATTCAGACGACACATATGCGTACCATTTTAAATACGAAAAAATAAGTAGATCTTCAGATGGAGGTTTATCATTTCAAAGAATTAATTCCTCTAGTGCAGATAGAGGATGGTACACTGGTACGGGTGTTTTAGATAAAAGTGATGTAAATACACTTTTTGTAGGGCTATTTGAGGTAGAAAGAATTAACAATGCAAAAACTGCAACCTCATCAACAATTTGGGATAAAATTTCTTCTTTTGGAGGAAATTTAAGGATTGAAAAAATAGAACAATCTGCGGCAGATCATAATATCATGTATGTTTCTAGAGAAGGAGGTACCTTTTATAGATCTGATAATATACGTGATGCTTCTCCAATATTTACCCAAGTGTCTTTACCTTTTTCTGGAAAGGTTACGGATATTGCTACACATCCAACAAATACAAATATTGTATACATATTACTTGGAAGTAAAATATATAAATCAGCGAATAAAGGCGCTAACTGGACAGATATTTCTTCTGGACTTCCTGAAGTTTCTTTATTGGAAATGGTCTATGATAATTCAAGTAACGAAGGTATTTATATAGGTACAGATATTGGTGTGTATTATAAAGATGCAGCTTTATCAAGCTGGATAGACTATTCTAAAGGTTTACCCGTAATACGAGTTTCTGGAATGGATATTTATTATGGAACAACTCGAGCAAATAGTTTTTTAACAGTTTCCACAGATGGTAGAGGATTTTGGCGATCAGCTTTAGACGGTGTAACACCAGCAGCACCAACAGTTGATTTTTCATCAAATGATACAGAAGTTTTTAGAGATGGTCAAGTTCAATTTACCAATCAATCTTCAGACGTTCCTGTTGGTTCTTTTATTTGGACTTTTGAGGGAGGTACTCCAGCAACAAGTTTGGACGAAAACCCTACTGTAACTTATAGCACTCTTGGTACTTTTGATGTTACACTTTCATACACTACGGATACAGGTGTAGAGTCAAAAATTAATTCGAACTATATTAAAGTTAGCGAATTACCTGCACCAATTGCAGATTTTACAGTAGATTCTCAAACTGTTTTTGAGACTAATCAACTTAGTTTTACAGATACTTCTCAAAATAATCCAACGTCATGGAGTTGGACTTTTGAAGGTGGAACACCCGCAACTAGTTCGTACCAAAATCCTATTATAACTTATAATACAATAGGCTCATATAAAGTATCTTTAACAGTAACCAATAAAGAAGGAACAGCTACTAAAGAGGTTGAAGATTTTATAACAGTTACGGCTAACTCAGGCACAGGATCGTTACAAGCTCATTACAATTTGAATGGAAATTTAAATGATGATTCCTCTTATGGCAGAAACTTAGCGGCAATAGGTGGTTTTACTCCAACTTATGCAGATGACCATAAAGCAGAATTAAATAATGCTTATCAAAGCCCTGGCATTATTGATAACTATCTAACTAACAATTATAAAGGTATAGCGGCTAATGGAGAGCGAACTATAACAGCATGGATAAAAACAACTACTGCAGGAAGTAGAAAAACAATTATTTCTTGGGGTACAAATTCTAGTGGTAAAATGTTTAATGTTATGGTTGAAAATGGCAACATAAGAGTGGAAGGTGGCACTAGTAATGTCCAAAATGAGGACTCAAGTGTTGCAAGGCTAGACGGGAATATGTGGCGTCACATAGCGGTTACTTACAACCCTGAAGATGGAGATAAATTATCCGATATTAAATTATATATCGATGGTATTTATTATACAAATCAGCCAGATTCTGGAGATTCTTTTAATTCTGAACAAACTATAATAAATACAGATGTATCAACTAATAATATTCAAATAGGTAATGCCTCGTACAATTCTAACTATTATTGGCGCGGAGAATTAGACGATATTCGTATCTATTCGAAAAGTCTTAGCTTACAAGAAATAGAAAACCTATACACGAGTGGTTCATTAAGCACCCATAATTTTAAATTGAACAATACCATTGAACTATTCCCAAATCCATCAAGAGATTTTATTAAAGTTTCTGAATTAACAACCAAAAAAAATTACACAATTTTTACCGTTTTAGGTTCAGAAATTAAACGTGGTAGTATTTCAAATAATGAAACTATAGATATTAGAAATCTGACTAGGGGTCCATATTTTCTTAAGTTGAATAATGAAAATAGTATTAAATTTATCAAAGAATAACAATACCTATAAATTTGCTGGTACATAGAAAAATAGAGTTTAAATCTGAGTTGTTTTACTCAAGTCCAAACCAATATAATTCCACCTCTCTCCCACTCGCTCAGCAATTAAGCGCTGTAAAAATATAATTAAATACTTATTATAAAATTTATACCCCTAAGACTGCAGATTGAAACTCCAAAGCTTTTATTCTTGTGCGGTAGCAAAAAGTTCTAGTTCAGCCTTCATTAAAGAAGGATCAAATAAATGCGACTCTTCAACGATTTCACCATTTTCCCATCTAAAAGATATATGAACAGGAAGTTCAATGAGGTTTCCACTTGTTTTACCAACAGCTGACCATTTAAACCATGTATTCGTCCATGTTTGGCCACTATCGTATGCTTTTGTTTCAACATATATTGGCTCATC
>JAQXAP010000127.1 GCA_029252865.1 Polaribacter sp. | reverse complement strand
CTGTGCTATTTACATTAACAGCGAATAACGAGTTAAAAATTGACTATAGTGCAACACCAGATCAAGACACACCTTTAGCGTTAACAAATCATACTTATTTTAACCTAAATGCTTTTTCTTCAACTGTTGAAGATCATATTGTTCAAGTAAATACGTCAAAAAGACAAATAATGGACGATACTGGAGCCGGAACTGGCGAAATTGTGAATGTTGAAGGTGAAGCTGATGATTTAAGAAACGGTAAAAAAATAGGTGATGTTCATACTGAGATAAATGATGGTTTTGAACATTTTTACATCTTTGACAATGCTAATTCTGACTTGCAAGAGGTAGCTTCTGTTAAATCTAAACAGTCAGGAAGATCCTTAACAGTTTCATCAACTGAACCTTGTATGTTGTTATATACGGGTAAGTATACATCTGATGATATTAAAAGAGAAAACGGTGAGCAATATGGGAAATTTAGAGGTTTTTGTTGTGAAACACACCGTTATCAAAATGGACCAAATATCGAAGGCTCTCCAAATACTATTACCAAAGCAGGTGAAGAGTTCAAAAGCACTACGATATTTAAATTTTCGTGGTAATTATACAATTAACTGAATACAAATAAACCAAACTTATTATTATGATTGAAGGAATTATTTTAGCGATTGGAGCAGGATTGATGTTAGGCCTATATGCCTTGCCAGAAAAATTTACAAAAGATTTTAAATTCGAAAATACTTGGGGATTATTTTTTATACTTACCATGTTTTTGGTTCCTGTAATTGCATCACTTACACTTATCCAAGGTTTTGGAGATATATTTGCTCGACTTCCTATTGATATTATTCTTAAAATGGCGGGAGCCAGTGTTTTGTGGGGAATAGGTGTTATGATGTGGGGAAAAGCAATCAATCATATAGGTTTATCTCTAGGTTTTTCACTTTTCATTGGAACTGTACTTTTAGTAGGGTCATTATTACCATTTGTAGTAGATCAAATTCCACCTAGAAATACCTTTTTAACCATCTTAGGGGGATTAGCTATTGTTTTAATAGGTGTTTTTGCAAATGGAAAAGCAGGTTTAATTAGAGAAAAAGATCAAAAAGAATCAGGAGAAAACCAAAATAAAGGATCTGTACTTACCGGGATATTAATTGCTGTTATTGGAGGTTTATTAGCTACAGGTTTTAGTTATGCCAATGCGGTGGGTAGACCAATCATTCATGAGGCTTGTCAGGGTGCAGGAAATGCAGAATGGATTACTGCTGTAGCAGTAATGTTTCCAATTTTTATAAGTGGTGGTGTTGTTATGGCAATCTATTTTGCTTACGAAATTACGAAGAAAAAAAGTTGGGGCTCTTTTAAGACTCCTGCATTTGCTCAAAACTTTGGACTGATATCAATTATGGCTGTTTTTCATTATGCAGCATCTGCTTTGTTTGCCTATGCAGCTTTTAAATTGGGAGAAGTTGGTAATACCGTTGGGTATGCTATTTTTAATACGGCTTGTGTTGTAACTGCCATTGTAAGTGGATTACTAACTAAAGAATGGGTAACAGCATCCTCAAAGGCAAGAAAATTTTTATATATCGGTTTGGCTTGTATGGTAATAGGTATAATAGTAATTTCCATCGGTAACGGTATTGAAAAAGTGTAACTCGAGACTCAATGTTTTTTTTAAATTAATTGCGAAAAGATAAATAAGCTATGAAGATTAGTAAATTGATAAAGATCAGCTACTTGTGTTTGGCTGTGTTTTTTGGGATAAGTATGCAAGCACAAACAGTAACGGTATCAAATACTACCCAGTTTTTGAACGCAATAAACAATATGAATAATGGTAGTTTGAGTGCTTCAGAAATTATTCTAGAAGCGAATACTTATTCAATTCCATCAACAATAAATTTAACATCAGCACATAGT
>JAQXAP010000125.1 GCA_029252865.1 Polaribacter sp. | reverse complement strand
TTAACTTAAATATTGCATTTTTGAGTAAATGTATTGAGTGATAAAAAGAAATTTATTTAACAAGTTCTATATTACTCTGGTATATAAATTAACCCCAGCGATAAAGAAAATTTACCATTTTATACTTAATAATAAACCACAAATGAACTAAACACATCTCCATGTAAATAATTATCCTAGATATGGATTTATATTATTGTTGAAGGGTTACTAATATTTTAAAATTCTTTTTACCAAACCAGTATTAAACCGCAATAAATAAGCTCCCTCATGTAAACTATCAAAATCTATGAGATCATTTTGTATGAAGACATCCATTATTTTTCTACCCGTAACATCGAATAAAACAGCACTATTAATATCAGTAGAGGAAGAACTCACTCTTAAAGTATTTCCTTTTAATGGATTAGGAGATACATTTATAGACATCTTAGGTTTGGTAATAGATAAATTGGATGCCTTAAATGTTGCGCTTACAGGATAATGATCAGACATTTCATCAATTAGTACTGTCTGATTTTGAGTATTTGTATAAGAATGAATAATACGAGCGTCACTCGTTAAACTCGCTAATTCTGTGCTAGCTAAAACATAGTCTATTCTTGCCAAATGCTCTTCTTGCAAATGAGTTGTTGTTGAATTATTTTCATGATCTAGATTGCTTGCATCATGAAATAATTTTACAGAACTAGAAGGAAAAGTACCCCAAAAACTATCAGCTACATAACTTTCTCTATTTGCAAATTCATTTGTTGTATCTTTTATTGGATAATCTATGTAATTCCAATATAGATCCATAACACTATAATCCCATGTTGTACAAGCCTCCATGCCGGCATCAGGTTGGTTTACTTTATTTAACTCGTGTTTACATTTGTCTTTGAATATTCGATATTTTAATCTTTTGTCTATTTTAGTTTCAGCATAAACTCTGTCTGTGATACTCATAGAATTAAAATCACCTAACAGAACAACATGATTATTTAACTCCCTGTATTTATTATAAAGTTCAAGCACATAATTACTTTCTTTTAAACGATGAGATTTATTTGCTGAATTTAAATGAACCACAATAAATACAATGGACTGGTTTTGAAGTTTTATGGCAAAAGTACCTTCTAAATTAGTACCATTATATGTTCCATTTTGCCCCTCTAAAAACTCTAATGGATATTTTGAAGTAACGCCTGTGGGCTGTTTAGTATCTCTATCAAAAATATACGAATAATCATGTCCATACGACATAGCAAAGGAAGCAAGGGAATTAGCATCAAAACCCTTAAGCTCTTGCAGCGCTATTATATCTGGAGCTTCTGCTAACAAAAAAGATGTAGCCTTTTGCTGTACTTCTGTCTGACTTGCAATAAATGAATGATTTGCTGGTAAATTTCCATTTGATGCTTCCAATTGTGAGAAACCATACCATACATTCCAAGTCATTACTTTCAACTCATTAAGAGTTGTATTTGGAATTTGTGCACAAACACTAAAACTAAAAGTGGTAAATAATAAAGCTAGTAAGTTTAATTTATTCGTTTTGGATAAAACCATTTTCATAATTATACATTTATATTAATTTAACTCATTATCTCAAAAAAACCAAGCCCTTACTGAACGCAAAGATAATATAACAAAACAACTATGCTATATACTCTAAAATAGCTTATTTCTAAATGACTCAATCTTCGAAGAGTAAGATGTTTGTTTTTCTAAAATTAGAATCATTTCTAACATTTTATTTACCCCTATATTCTTCAATATATTCTTTTGGTGATTTATTAAAATATTGTTTAAAACATTTTGTGAAATAAGAATGATTAGAAATCCCTATTTCATAAAGGACTTCAAATATTTTCATATCGGTTTCTCTGAGATACACCGCAGCTTTTTTAATTCTGTATTCTCTAATAAATTCATTCGCAGACAAACCTCTTATCGATTTTAATTTCCTATAAAGCTGCATCCTGCTATAACCTAATTCATTTCCTAAATCATCCACTTTAAATTCAGAATTTGTTAGATTTTCTTCTAATATTTTTTCAACCTTTTCAAGAAATAGTTTTTCCGTGTTATTAATTCCAACTTTTTGCGAATCTAACTTCACACTCCCTTTTGTGAACTTTTCTTTAAGAGCATTCCTTTGATCCATTAATTTTTTAATTCGCACTTCTAGATGCCTCATATCAAAAGGCTTTGAAATATAAGAATCAGCTCCAACCTCAAGCCCCTCAATAAGGTGTTCTGTTGCTCCTTTTGCGGTTAATAGTATAAGAGGAATATGATCTGTGAGTTCATTACTTTTAATATGCTTACAAAACTCAATACCATCCATATTGGGCATCATCACATCACTAATAATTATATCTGGAATTACTTTCAGCGCTTTTTTTAAGCCTTTAACACCGTCAGCAGCCTTATAAATTTTATACCTACTTTCTAATTCTTTTGAAATAAACTCTAACATGTCAGCGTTGTCCTCAACCAATAATAATTTCGGTTTATCATCTTCATGTTCTATTATAACTTTTTCTACCTTTTTAATAGTATCATAATCATACTCTCCAGGCTTATCTGCATTTGTAATTCTATCTAAACCAATAACAGGTTGACTATGAGATTTTAAATTTTTTAATAATGGTAAATCTACAATAAACCTACTTCCTTTATTCTTCTCACTTTCAACAGTAATAACACCTTTATGCAATTCTATAAGTGACTTGGTTAGTGCTAATCCAATTCCAGAACCTTTCACCCCTTCCTTTGAGTAATTTTTAATTTGATGAAACCTTTCAAAAATCAATGACAGTTGATTCTGTGGAATTCCAATACCCGTATCTTCCACTACAATTCGAACGAATTTACAATCTACTATAGAATCTTCTATTTGTTTTCGTTTCTCATCTCCTAATATTGATAAAGAAACTTTAATAGTTCCCCCTTCATCTGTATAATTAATAGAATTTGAAATTAAATTATTCAGAATTTTCTCTACTTTATCCCAATCAAAATATCCTTCAATACTATATTCGCTGCATTCAAAAGATAAATCTAATTTATTTTTATCTGCCAACATTTTAAAAGAAAACACTTCTTCCCTGCAAAAATTAATTAAATCTCCTTTTGAGGTTTGTAATTTTAACTTTTTATTTTCAACTTTTCTAAACTCCATAATTTGATTCACTAATCGGAAAAGTTGATTTGCATTTCGCTCCATCAATAGCAAGCTATCTCTAACTTTTTTACTTGTTTCTTGAGAAGCAATCAAACGTTGTAAAGGTCCCAATATTAGAGTTAATGGTGTTTTAAATTCATGAGACACATTTGTAAAAAACTCTAATTTAATTTTATTTACCTCTTTAATTTTCTCTTGTTCTATTTTTTCAATATTAATTTTCCCCTGGTATTCTTGATTAATCAAAACATATTTTCTAAAAAGCCACATTAAAAAAACAATTAATAAAGCATAAATAATATAAGCCCACCATGTTTTCCAAAAAGGAGGTAATACTGTAATAACAATATCTTTAGATATTTCGTTCCATAAATTATCATTATTAGAAACTTTTACTCTGAATTTATAAGAGCCAGATTCTAAATTTGAATACCCAGCAAATCTTCTTTTTGAATTTGTTAATACCCAATCCTTATCGAAACCCTCTAATTTATATTTGTACTGATTGTCTTTTGGTGAAACATAATGAAGTCCCGAGAAATCAAAAGAAAAAGTATTATGTTTACTTTCTAACACAATTTCCGATGTTTCTTCGATAGATTTTTTAAGAATGATACTCCCTAAAACTTTTTCTCCAACTTTTACAGATTCATTAAAGATTTTAAAATCTACAATTTCGATTCTTGGCAAGGAAGAATTGTTTACCATATCTGAAGGGTCTAAAACATTTATGCCATTGATTCCTCCAAAATACATTAAGCCTTTACTATCTTTAAAATAAGCATGTTTTCTAAAAATTTCTGATTGAATACCATCACTTAAGTTTAAAGACTCAAACGTTTCTTTTTTCGTGTTAAAAACTGATATCCCATTATTGGTAGAAATCCAAAGATTATCTTCCTCATCTTCTAAAATTCCGTAAATTTCATTTGCTGTTACCCCATCTTCTTTAAAATACCTTACTATTTTAGGAAACAGGTTGTTTTTTTCAATTTTAGAAATCTTATTTAATCCACCTCCAAAAGTTCCTACCCAGATATTCCCTTTTTTATCTTCATGTATAGAAAACACATAATTACTGCTTAAACTTTTAGAATTATTTTTTTCATTCACGATTCTGATGAACTTTTCTGGATTATTGAATTCATCTCTAAGAATTTTATTAAGTCCACCTCCGTTGGTTCCTACCCACAACATGCCTTCACTATCTTCATAAATACATGAAATACTACTCGAAGTCAAGCTGTTTTCATTACCTGGATTATGTTGGTATTGAAGAAATGTTGGTTTTTTTTCCCCGAAGTCGGTTGGAGTAAATTTAATTAACCCTCCTTTATCATAAGAGCCAGACCAAATATCACCTTTATTATCTTTTGTTAGAACAGCTATTTTGTTACTTGGAAAGTTCTTTTTGGAAGGTTTATTATTATAAAAAACCGATTGAATTTTATTAGACTTTGGGTCATTTCCCATTTTGACATGACTAATACCATCGGTTTGTGATGAAATCCAATAATTCCCAAAATTATCCTCGCAGATAGCAAAAACACTATTATCTATTAAGCTATTTTTGTTATTCCTATCGTGTTTATATTTTATAAACTCAGGGCTACCAGCACTTATGGTTAAACGGTTTAAACCATTATCTAAAGTTCCGATCCAAATATTGTTTTTTGAATCTTCATATATCGAATTAATCAAATTACTACTAAGCCCTTTAAAATTTGGTTTATTATATTTAAAATGGGCTATTTTTTTTCTATCAATATTTAATTTGCTTAACCAACCTCTTTGAGCAGCGACCCAAAGTACTCCAGAATTATCCACGTATAAATCCGTAATTGAATTACTCCTTAACTTTGACTCTGGCGAGGTGTAATTTTGACAATGATTAAAACTTCCATTAGCTGGATTGAATTTATTTAAACCCTTATTTCGGAAACCAATCCATATATTACCCCGGTGATCCTCTGCTAAAGTAGTGATGTTATTATTACCAATGCTGTTCTTATTTTTCTTATTATACGTAAAGGTTTTAAAATTATCTGTTTCTCTTAAAGTATCTTTCTCTAAAACAGTTAATCCTTTTTTTGTACCGATAAAAAGTTTACCATTACTTCCTTTCAGAATTTTAGAAACATAGTTATTACTTAAAGAGTTTTTATTACTCGGATTATTTAAAAATCTCTTAAATGAAAAACTGCTATCTTTTTCCCTTCTCAATAAATTAAGTCCCACGTTGGTTCCAAACCATAAACGCCCCATATCATCTTCTTCTATCGAGTTAATATTGTTATGTGACAATGTATTCTCTTCAGTGCCAGAATTAATCAAACGAACATTATAAGATGTATCTGAATTCTTAAATATATGGTAGGCACCAAATCGGGTTCCTATCCAAAGTGCTCCAAACTTATCCTCTTCAATACACCGAACAGGATCTGTAATTTTTCTTTTGTCTACTTCTGTGCTACCCGCATTTAGACTAGAAATAAAAAGATTTTCTTCTCTATTGTAATGACACAAACCAAACTTTGTTCCTACCCAAATAACCCCTTTAGAATCCTCAAAAAGCACACTAACTTCATTACTCAATAAACTAAAATCATCATCTGGAGAATTGGAATAATACACAAAATTGTAACCATCATATCGATACAAACCATTAGAGGTACCAAACCACATATATCCTTTCTTGTCTTGCAAAATAGTAACGATAGAATTGTGCGTCAACCCATCACTAACACCAAGATGTTCAAATTTTAATTGCTCTTTTTGAATCAATGACCAATTCTCCTGACCAAACAAAACATTTAAAAAAAACAAACAATAAACAGCGATAAATCGTACTCTCATAATTTTAAATATTAAATTCTTTTCTGTTTTCAGTCATAAAAAATTCATCCTTACAATTCAACTCTTTTAAGAATAAAATAACTCTTATTTTTTCAATAACTTTATAACTTTAACCTCTGTTTTTAAACCTCTATAACTCCTATCTTGTGCATGAAACTCTTTTAATGATGCTTTAAACTCAAACTCTTTGCCAGAAGTAAATAGTAAAGTTTGTTTGCCTTTTTTAAGTTTGACAAGACCCACCGTTGCTTTTCCGAATTTTTTATTTTGAAACTGCTCTCTTTGAGAATATGTTTCATTTCCATCAAAGAGCTCTTCAACAACTGCTTTTTCAGGAGCTTTTCCTAATAAAGTAAAATCGAATGAAGAATCTCCTACTTTTATTTTAAAATCTTTCTGCTTGTACTTCATTTTATAAATCAATTGTACTTCATAAGTTCCTGCTTCTTCTAAAAACACATCCCATGATCTTGCATTATCTTTAATGATTGACCTATAACTTAACATCCCGTATTTACCATGTTTTATAGCCGTTTCGTCTTTTAAGAGAATGGATCCATTTTTTTCAGGAACAATTACTGGATCTACAATGGAAAGTTCTCCTTCATATTCAACAACAACAACAGATAAGTTTTCATTTGTAGCTGTTTCTCCAATTGTAATTACTTTATCAATCCCTTTTTTGTTATACAATAATGACTTTTTATTTGGGTCTGAAAGATGATAAGCATCTTTTATTTTATTTTGTAAACCAGGTATTACTAAAGCTCCATTTTTAGGCCAATCAAATACATGTAAATACAATTTTTTAGTAGCTGCTCTCAACGAACTATAACCCCACGATAATTTCTTAAAAGGGTTGACTTCTGTATTAAATATTGCTTCTTTATGAATTTTTGTCCAAGCTCCAATTCCTTTCAAAACATTCTGCTCGTATGCAACTACACTCCCATCACTTTTGGGTCCAATGTTTAAGAGATAATTACCTCCCATACAAGTTATTTTTGATAGATTTCTAATCTGCTTTTTTATTTGCTTTTGCAACGGAACTCCTTTTACCCAAGATTTATACCCCCAGGTATGGTAAAAGGTTCCGGGAGTTTCCCATGCAATATCATAAATAGGTACATCAGGTAAATGGTTATCTGGCATAGTAATAAAATCTCCCTGATTGTTCATTACTCTACCATTTATTAAACAATTAGGTTGTATATCTTTTACGACTTCTCTAAATCGTTTACTTTGAGCTAACGTAGGTTCTCCCATATCGAAAAATAATTCTACAATTTCACCATAATTTGTCAAAAGCTCTCTTAACTGCGCTGCTTGAAAATCTTCATTTGCTTTAGATACTTTTCCAAAAACAGAATACTTTCCGTCAACGGGATTACGTTCTGGATTTGGGCCGTTAAAATGCCAATCTGGTGTAGAATAATACAACCCTAACTTTAATCCATTATTCCTGCATGCTTCGGCAAGCTCTTTTAAAACATCTTTTTTATATGGAGTGTAATCAACAATATTGTAACCAGAGGCTTCAGATTTAAACATAGAAAAACCATCGTGATGCTTAGAAGTAAGAATGACATATTTCATTCCTGCATCTTTAGCCATTTTAACAATAGCATCGGCATTAAAATTTAGTGGATTAAATTGTTTTGCAATTGCTTCATAATCTGAAACCGAAATATCAGCATGTCGCATTATTTGCTCTCCTAACTTCTCGACCTGCTTTCCTTCCCAAACTCCTGCAGGAATAGAATAAACTCCCCAATGAATAAATAGTCCAAATTTCATTTGTTGCCACTCTTTTAAAGCTCTTGTGTTTGATTCTATGGTACTTTTATCAATTATTAAGGCCTTATTATTTTGGTTATCATTACAGCTTAAGAGTATATTCATAACCGTAACTAAAAGTAAGCAATTAAGAAAAAAAGTTTTTTTCATTGTAGTTGATTTGAGTCATTTGTTGTATTTCGTAAAAATAACTCTATGTACACAAATTAGTTGGTCCAAATATAACAGGGATTAACAGAAATATCTCGGATTAGCGATATTGTAATTGTATAAAGTTACGATATTGAATAGTAATATATTATTTCAATAAAGAAACCAAATATTTTTATCTTTAACAGAACTAAAAAATACTATAACTGCATGCGCAATCATAAAAAAACAACGTAAAATGAATACAAAAAAAAACTGCTTAAAATAAGTTTTAAGCAGTTTAACTAGTAACAAAAAAAATTACTTATTCTTTTTCTTTTTATTAGCTGCTAAATATGACTTCCATTTAGTTGCTCTCTCATTTCCTAAAATAAGGGCAAGTTCTTTTGTAGCGTTTTTATTACTTTGTTTTATTTCCTTTTTCGCAGAAGCTTTGTCACCTTTATTATCTTTCTTAATTTCGATATTTCTAGTGAATTTTGCAAGCATAATATCATACACCTTTTTAGCTTCATCTTTCGTTAAAGACAATTCAGTAGTCATTTTTGTCGTGGTGTTTTTTGCTGATTTTACAGCTTTCTTATTTTGAGCAATAGCAGTAACTGAAATACACATTACTAACAGGGTAAAAATTACTTTTTTCATTTTAAAAAATTTTTAAGGATTTATAAATATTATTTGTACTCTCTTTTAAGGTATTCCACAAATCTAATCAATAGGAAAAGTTCCGGGAACAATTTTTAAATATTTTTTTAACTCGGTTTTTAGTTCTTTTATTTTTGCTTTTTTTGATTCATCTAAATACAAATTAGACTGTTCAAACGGATCTTTTTCTAGTTGATACAATTGATCTTCATCAAAATAATTTTTTGCATAGAATTTTAAAGCAGGA
Source organism: Polaribacter sp. (assembly GCA_029252865.1). GTDB lineage: Bacteria > Bacteroidota > Bacteroidia > Flavobacteriales > Flavobacteriaceae > Polaribacter. The sequence goes on along the minus strand of JAQXAP010000125.1, from coordinate 9,563 downwards.
GATTCAGACCCTCTTCCCCCAGGTTTATCACAAATATGAGTTGCTTTTTTTCCATTTTTCTCCAATTTTTTCTTTATTGATGCTGGTGCTTTAAACGCTAAATATTTGTAACCATCTTTTATAATTGCTCTAGTTGCTCCCATCTCAAAAAACAACGATTTATGAATTTCATTGGTACTTCCCTTTAGCAAAGGCAACATACTTACACCATCAATATCGTATTCTTTTTTGGGATCTATACCCGCTAGTTCTAATGCTGTAGGTACCATATCTATATTTGAAACCAATTGTTTTGAACGCAAACCACTTTTTATATAATTTGGTCCATAGACAAAGCTAACTGTCTTAATTCCTCCTTCATATAAACTACCTTTACCTGATTCTACACCATGATCATCTATGAAGAAAATAACGGTATTCTCAAGTTTATTTATAGCTTTTAATTTATCTAACAAAGCTCCAATACCATCATCTAACCATAAAATATCTGCTTTTTCACGTTCCAAACCAGCTGCAGCAATTCGTTCAGTAACTGATTCACGAGAAGGCATCACCTCTAAAGGTTTCTCGAGAAAACCAACAGGAGTAGCCAACGGATTTCCCTTATACTTTGTCCCTAATCTATCTGGACCGTGAGCTAACGTTGTAGCGAAATACAAAAAGAAAGGTTCTTTTTTCTTAGCTGCTAAATTTAAAAAGTTTAAAGCAGAATCTACTACCCATTCCATATTGTGATCTTCAACAGCAACTGGATATTGATTTGGCAAATTACCTCTATATATAGCACCTGCATAATCAAATCCTACTTTTTTATAAGCTTTTACCTGCGCCATTTGATTTTCCTCCATTTGCTTTTTAATTTTTGCATCTGTAGGATCTGCTTTTAAACTAACTTTATGAGGATTGTGTCCATAAATCGTATGATTTTTTCCAACACCACCAGTAAAATATCCATTTTGCTGTAAAGCTTTGGCAATATTATTTGTCTTAGAATCTACATGAACATTCCATGTAATGTTTGTTTGCCCCTCGTATTTCCTCATATTTGAAGATCCGATTCCTCTCGAAGCATAGGTTCCTGTAATAATACTGTAACGACTTGGTGTACATACTGATGAACTCACGTAGCTGTTATCAAAAATCACACCTTCTGCAGCTAACTGATCAATGTTTGGCGATAAATTTGTTGGTTTTCCTTCAGCATCTAACCCTTCTTTAATAAAATTAAATTGATCTCTATGCTGGTCATCAGTTACGATAAATATAATATTTGGACGTTTTTCATTTTGAGCTACAGCACTATAAATACCCCCTATGAATGCGAGAGATATACCAAGTATTATAATTTTAATTTGTCTTTTCATTTTTATTTTTATTTTACTGTAAATTCAAATACATCTCCCTTAACTATCGATTCATTTACCTTAGAATCGATTCTCCAGAAATAGGTCTTTCCACTTTCTAAACCGACAGGAGTATATATATTGTTTTGTTGAGTTCCTTTATATTCTGTTGATTCTTTAGTAGCTTTTTCAACATCCAAAATATTTGTTCCAAAATAAACATCACTTACAACAGATTTATAAGCTGTCAACCACATTAAATCTGAATTCTTTTTTGCGGTTGTTGTCTTGTTCTTAGGAATAGGAACGGAAGCTTTTTTATCTTGAAATCCCGGAATCCAATAATTTTTATCACCATATTCATAAGCACCAATATCAGGAGCATCTCCAAGGAACTGTATATCCTTTCCTTCAATCAAAGCACCTGCATCTATCAATTCTGAATCTTTTTTTGGTCTAAAATCTAAATTATCAGGATCTCTTAGCTGACTTCTAACATCATCTCCTTTGACATCTCCAGCCCAGTTATGGTCTACCACACCAGGTACCGGGTACTTTTTACCAGGCTTGGTTCTATTGCCCGAGAATTTATTTGATATATTATTTCTAGTGATAGTAGTATGATTATGTCCTTGAATTGCAGCATTGCTTGAAATAATTAAATCATTCAACCGGCTATCAAAACTAACATTGTTATAAATAAAATGTTTATCACCCTTAAAATAGATTCTTTCTGTTTTCCAAGCAACATTGTGATGCATATTTCCATTTTCTCCCCATGGTGCATTGGGAGTATTTTTATTATCAAAACGCAAACCTTGTTTTACAGAGTTGTGAACCCAATTGAAACGAGTTTCTGATTTATCTTGTGAAGCCACACTTACCTGAACCAAAGAACCGTCATTTTGAAGATGCCCAGATCTCGACAAATCATTCAACTCAATCGTATTTCTAACTCCTGCTTTATACATTTCTGACGCTCCCGTTGTATGAACTGTGTTTCTGCGAAACAATAATTGAGTTGCTTGAGACATATTAAGCGTGTACCCTCCTTTATAAGTACAACTATAATCAATATCATGCATATAATTATTCTCAACCACATTATTCCATCCATTCATATCAAGGACAGGACCGTCCATGTATTCAAACTTGCAATTGCGAATCGTATTATGCGTTTTAGTTTGTTTTTTTCTAGTTTGCATACTACTTACTTCGGTTAAAGACAAATCTCCCAGCATTCTTTTCGAGTAACTAGGATACATAAAATCACAATCCTCAACCGTAATATTATGACTATCATCCGCTTTAAATGTGGTTCCAAAAAAATTAAGTCCTTCTAACTTTACATAAGATGAATTTGCAATATCAAAAGCATAAGACTGTGTTTTTCCTTTAATTCTAAAATTTTTAGGATGTTTTCCTTCCGGAGCCCATAAATAAATCTCTTTAGATTTAGGATTATAAAACCATTCATTCTCTTCATCTAACAAAGCTAATTTCCCCTCAAGAAAGTAACCATGGCGATGGATTTTACCTTTAAAGCTAAAATGTACTTTAATATGTTTTCTTTTAGTGTCGTATTTAAAATTATCTGCACCAGGAACATGTTCTATTATATTTGATTTAAATGTTTTAAACGAGCCCGAGTTTACAATGATAATTGCCCCTGTAAGATCTCCGTTTATCGCAGCTAATTCTTTATTAAAATGATGCCCATAAGAACCTTTATTTTTTTCCGGCCAAGCCATAGATTTCTCTTTATTCCAAACAGAACCATCATTCCAGTTTCCATTAGGCCATCTTGCAGATGTCATACTAATATCATTTACAAACAATTGCCAAATAGAAGTTTTTAATTTTGCTTTGTAAATATTTCCTTGATATTTTTCCCAAGTCAAGTCTAGGTCAATAGAACCATCTAAAACAACATGCTCATTTTTGTAGGCTTTAAATACATATGGCATGGTCACAGAGCCATTTATTTCGTTTAAGCTAACCACTTCATGATATACTCCTTCTCTAATAAAACAAACATCTCCAGCTTTCATTTTTTTAGAAGCTTTATCAATGGTTTTAAAAGGTTTATTAATTGTTCCATCATTTTTATCGCTACCATTTTTAGCTACATAATATTCTGTTGCTTTTAACTGACAAACACTCAACAATACAATTAATAAGTAAAATATCTTTTTCATTTTTTTTTAATTTATCCTACCAGAAGTCATAAATCTCTTGATCTGCCTTATTTCTATGAAAATTAGGTCGTCTTCCGTCAATATCTTGTAAATTAAATTTCATGAATTTAGCAGGAAATTCATTCTCTTTTAAACCTATTGAGCTCATATCAATTTGTTTAAACCCTAATTTAAAAGCTGGAGAATTTTCTTTAAGTTTGAAATTTTTATCACCAATATTCTCAAATAAAGGATCAGTAATTAAACTATTTTTATCAATTCCGTCTTTTCTTTTAGACGCTACATATTTTTTTGCAGCCGCTAAGTTTTCTGCACAATAAAAAATATTATAATCTGCATTACAATCTTCAGGTTTAGAAATTCCTTCAGAAGCTCTGTAAGAAATGTTATAGTATTTTATTGCATTACCAGATTCATAAAATATATTATTTTGAATCTTAGAGCCGTAATCTGCTACTTCATCTGGATATGATGCAAACCGAATAGACTCTTTTGAACTACAATCAACAATAATATTATTAATAATATTATTATACCCTTTATGAACAATTGCTGCTACATTTGACATGTATATAACGTTATTCTCAAAAGTTGTACCACGCTGCCAATCATCAGTTCTCATAACTCCAGAAGCATGACTTGTAATATGATGAGCATAATTATTTCTCATAATATTTCCTTCACCCGCTCCAGAAACATTTAACGCAGAACCATCTGCCAACTCTTCTAAAGCTCTGTAAACTTCATTGTTTTCAACAATATTGTTTTTAGCATGCAAAAACGGAGTATATTTTTGCCAAAAAGTCCCTTCATCTTTAATAGCATTATCAATCTCATTCCATCTGATTGTTTTTGAAGCTTCATCAAAATCTATATCACGTTTTTGCAGAATTGGTACTCGAATACCACAAATACCAACCGCTTTACGTGGTACATGATGAATTAAATTATTTGATATCTTGTTACTGCCACTTTGCCAGGCAAATACAGCAGCTCCCATTTTCATAACTCTACCAACATGATGAATAACGTTATTCGAAATTATATTGTTTTTATTTACATCTTTTGTACCAGGACCATAACCACATAATAAAATACCCATATGCCCCACAAAATCAATCATATTATTTTTTATGGTGATATTTTGAGCGTGTAAATCTAATCTTATTGCAGAGCCTCCGCTATTGGTAAAACGGCATTCGGTTATTTCACAATTTTCAGCACCTCTAAAGCGTACCATTGCGTTTCCTCTGTCAAACTTATCCCAATCGTGTTGAATTCCCCATCCTTTGTGACCTTTCCACCAAGAATCACGTTCTCCGTGCATAAAAGTAATTCCTTTAAAAGCAATATTTTTTGCAGGAGTATCAGTTGCCCCTTCATAGTCTACCAATCCTTCAACTCGAATATATTCTTTCAACTTTGGCACCACTAAATTTGCAGAAGGCTCGCCCTCTTTTGGCCAGTAATATATTTTTCTTTCTTGTGTATTTACAACCCAATGTCCTGGACTATCTAAATGATCTATTACATTTTCTACCCAAGGTTTTGTATGTGATTTCTTAGCAGCAGGAGGTGCATTTGCTTCCAATACTGTCCACGCAATTCCATTTTTTTCATCAACAGATTCTAATTCTAGAAGGTTCATTGTCCATGGTACTGGCGCAAATCCAACTTCAATATCTTCTAAATTTGGCCAATTTTTTAAAACGCCTCCTTCAAATTCTATTTTTCTTAACAAATAACGATCTTTATTATGAAGAACATTCATACTTTTTGCTCCCTCATATTTAATATCTTTAAAAGTAAAACCTTCTTTATGAGTGGTTGGGATTCGAGTTTGCCCATCAAACATTGTGTAAAATCTATCAATCCCTTCGGGAATATCAGCGACCCAAACATTATCTTTAGCCACATTAGGCAGACTTACCGGGTACTCCTTTAATTTTTCCCAACCTTTTACAGCAACACCAGAAGATATAATTGGCGTTTCATCTTTATAAGCTTCGTAGCTAACTTTAGTACCTTTAAATCCAGAATCTTCTAATCCAAAAACTATCGTTTCTGTTACTAAATGTGTTCCTTCTCTTAAAAAAATGGTAATGTTTTTTTCTCTTTTTTCAGAGGATAATTCTCTTACTACCAATTTCGCTTTTTCGATGGTAGCAAATGGAGCTTCTTTAGAACCAATATTCTTGTCATTCCCCAAAGGCGATACATAAAACACCGTCTGTTGTTCTGATTTGCTGCAAGAAAACAAAACAATTGAGAATATTATATAAATGAGTTTTTTCATAATTAATTTAATTATTAATCTATTTCAAGGTTTTATCTTTTTGTCTAAAATTCTGAGGATAGTCTTTGGTAATTCCAAAACTTTCGATACTCACATCAAATGGTTTAAAACCTATTTTTTTTATTAAAGCTTTATTTTTAATTCGATAGTCAAAATTTTCTAAATCCTTAAATTTAGGATCCATAACAACACCATTCGCTTCAATTCCATTTTTTTGCTTTAATGCCAAATCCTTGGTTGCTCCCGGCCACCAATAATTATTATAATCCATATCATATTCATAAGGCATTGATTTTGTTCCTGCCTGGTGCACAAACATTTTTCCCCATTTAAATATACTATTCGGAACAAATTTCTCTGAAGTACTATAAATTATGTTTCTTTTAATATCAGATTCTGGCACAAAATATTGTTGTGGATAAGCTCTAAAATGAATTCCTCTGGCGCAATCAATTATGATATTGTTTTCAATGGTATTAATTCCTTTATGTATAAAAGCGGAGTTTCCTGATTTATGTACAATATTATTTACCAATGTTGTTCCTTCCTGCCAATCATCCGTTCTAAAACCAACGTGCGGCACATCATAAATATAATTGTGACGTATCATATTACCAGTTCCTGCTCCTGATATATTAATACTTGAGCCATCACTTAGTTTTAACAAGGTTCTTTCTGCTCTGTTAAACTCAACAACGTTGTTTCTAGCGTGTAGATATGGAGCATATCTTTTCTGAGGAGTTAATGTACTATCAACCGTTCTCTCAATATCATACCAACGAATGGTTCTTGAAGCCTCATCAAAATTATCATCGGGTTTCATTAAAATCTGACAACGAACTCCACACAAACCAATTGCTTTTCTCGGTACATCATGGATATAATTATTCGCTATTTTATTTTCACCACTTTGCCAAGCAAAAATGGCATGTCCATGCCAAATAACTTGACCGACATGATGTAAAATGTTATTTTGAATCGTATTATTTTTGTTTACGTCTTTTGTTCCAGGACCATAACCAACCAATAAAATTCCCATATGACCTACATAATCTATATAGTTATCTTTAATGGTAATATTTTGCGCATGCAAATCTAAACGCATTGCTGAACCACCACTATTTGTGAACCTGCATTCTGTAACTTCACAATTTTCAGCTCCTCTAAAACGCAACATTGCATTTCCATAATCAAAAGTATCCCAGTCGTGTTGAATACCCCAACCTTTTCTGTTTTTAAACCAAACACTTCTATCTCCGTGTGTAAATGTTAGTCCTTTAAAATTGATATTTCTTGCAGGAATATCTGAAGGTAAGTCGTAAAACGTCTCTCCAGCAACTTTAAAATATTCCATTAATTTGGGCGCAACAATATTTTTTGAAGGTGTTCCGCTTTTCGGCCAATAGTAAATTTTTCTAGTTTTGGTATTTACACACCACTCTCCTGGTTCATCTAAATAATCAATAACATTTTCTACCCAAGCAATACTATGTTTTTTATTGGTAAAAGGCATTGCATTTGCTTCAAAAGCTAAATAACCAACTTTATTTTTAAGATCTACAGATTCTAGTTGAATGATATTCAAATTCCACGGAACCGGATTAAACACAACCTCTACATCAGATAAATTATCCCAATCTTTAATTTCATTATTTGGATAAGGAACCATTCGTAAATGAATTCTATCCTTATTATAATAAGTGTTTTGGCTATCCGCTCTTCTAATTTCAGTTTTTAAAGGCATTTTAAAATCATCACCTCTAGCTCTAGTTAATCGCTGATCGCCATCAAAAAGTGTTCTAAAGGTTTTAATTCCTTCTGGCATGTCGGCCACCCACACATTCCCTAAACTTTCTGCAGGCATTCCTTCTACGCTCTCAGACTTCACCCAATTCAACACAGGCTTTGCTCCTGTAATAATAACCTCATCACTGTTAAATGCTTGATAGGTTACTGTAAAATTTCCCGAAGGAGAATCTTCCAAACCAAAAACAACAACCTCATCTAAAGTATACGTTCCTGCCATTAAATTCACATACATATTTTCTGTAAGTCCGATTTTAAGCTCGTCTTGCACAGCCAACCTCGCACGATCAATAGTTAAAAAAGGTGCTTCTATAGAACCTTTATTTGAGTCGCTTCCATTAGGCGATACATAAATATCTTTTGCAAGAGAAAAGTGAAAACTGAATAAACAAAAAATAAAGGGTAGTATAATACGTGGGTTCATAAATTTAGGTAATTATAATTTTGAAAAGTAAAAATATACAAAACCAGCTACTTTACTAATACCACATATTACAAAAACTAACATAAATATTACCTTTATTTTAATTTTGTAAATAAAGTAAATCAATCACCTTCCCCAACTCCTAAGCCTCATTTATAAGAAGAAATAGTCACTAATTATTCTTCCCTAACTTTAATAAACAAGCTTAAAATGGATTGTTTAGTTTTTAATAATAGAAGAACTACATCTAATATAATTACTTACCACAATAAAATTTAATAGAGTAGAATATTCACGATAAAAAAATAAGACCACACCAAAACATCGTAACAAAAATGAGATAAACTAGAAAGAAATAGTTAAATAAAAGCAGAGAATAACGTAAATTACAAAAAACCTGTTTTAAACATTCTAATACTGATGATAAAAATTTAATAAAAACTACAAAAAATTATGCTTTGTGCTATTTATTGTATTTTTTGTTACATTATGACAAGAAATTATAAAAATATATTCTTAGTTTAGTTTTTTAAACTAAAAATTAAACTAAAACTCTTTTATTATGATTAAAAAAATTACTTTACTATTAATTCTAGTAACTCAATTTAGCTTCTCTCAAAGTATGAGTCAATTCCAACCATCTGATTTGTATGCAGAGCATGTTGATTGTACTTCGTCGGGATCAACATACAATAGCTATGATTTAGATAATAACGTTTTAACTATTCAAACAGATGATGCCTCAATAAGTACACTTCGCTTTACTGCTCAGATTAGATTTAAAAATGCTGCAGCTAAAGGTTTAAAAATTGCTGGTGATGACGGTGTTGTCTTGACAAAGTCGGATATTTTCACATCAAATACCTCTGAATTTATTGTTGATGGTTTTACAGGTGGTGACCTCCAAGATGCTGCTATAACCGCCTGTAATGGCGTATCTGTTGGCAAATTAAATTATGCTTTTTTCACTATAGATTTTAGTAATAACACGACATGGAATTCAAAAACTGGATATACTGAAATTGAATTAGCAGATGCTGTAAATATTATTCCCACAACATCAACGTTTAATGGAAACGCAGACTACATGCAAAATGTTCAAATGACTGTTAAAGTTATTTATGACGCAAGCACAGCATCAGTTGATCAATTAGAAAAATTTGACTTTAGTTACGCTCCAAATCCTACCAAAGATTTTATTCAATTATCAGCAGCTAATCCTATACAAGGAGTTCAGATTTACAATTTATTAGGACAAGAAGTTTTACAAAACACATATAATCTACGAAATACAAAAGTTGATGTATCTGCTTTAAATGAAGGTGTATATATATTAAAAGTTGTTATTAATGATAACATTGGAACTTATAAATTCATGAAGGAATAACACTAAGGTATTCTTCCTTAATTTTATAAAACTCAAAGAAATATGCTCTATTTCTTTGAGTTTTTTTTTATTTACAAATAAAACTAAACCAACCGGATTAGAAAGCAAT
>JAQXAP010000116.1 GCA_029252865.1 Polaribacter sp. | reverse complement strand
ACACAAGGAGATAAAACCTTATCCCATAGGTTTAATAATTCAGTTATTTCTGAAAATGGTGCAAATGAATATAAGGATTTAATTGATGTCATTTTTGAACAAGATGAGTGCTCAAAATTCATTACACGAAAATTGTATCGATGGTTTATTAACTATGAAATAACATCAGAAATTGAAACTAACATTATAGTTCCTTTAGCCGAAATTATCGTAAATAATAATTATGATATTGTTCCTGCGCTAAAAATACTAGTTGCTTCTGAACATTTTTTCGAGAATACGTTCTGCATGGTAAAAAGTCCGATTGATTTAATGCATTCAGTTACCAAATCATTATTAGTTTCTGCACCAACCACTTCCGTAAACGAAGAGTATAATTATGCTTTGGTATTATATTTGGCTTCCACAGATTTAAATCAATCAATCTTTCATCATCCTGATGTTGCAGGATGGAAAGCTTATTACCAAGAACCTCTATTTTATAAAAGCTGGATAAACAGCTACTTATTACCCAAAAGATTAGATTATTGTAGAATTATCGTTACTGGTGGAGATTTATTAATTGATAATAAAAAGTATACGGTTCCTCCTTTAGTGCCAGTGCTGCTCATTACATCTCAGATTACAAATTCTGAGAATCCAAATATTTTAATAACGGAATTGTCAAATCAGTTATATAATTATCCTATTGACCAAAGTCAGATAGATGCATTAAAAGATATTTTAATTCCTGGACTACCCGATTTTGAATGGACTATAGAGTACACAAACTTTTTAGAAAACCCAACAGATGATGCTCTGCGTATTTCAGTAGAAAATAAACTTCGAAATTTAATTGGAGTAATGGTACAAATGTCTGAATTTCAAATAATGTAGGTATGAAAAAGACTAAAAAACTGAATAGAAGAGATTTTATCAAATTAAGTTCAATTGCCACAGCTGCTTTGCCATTGACACTCAGTGGTTTTCCGTTATTTGCTGGGAAAAAACCTAATTCATATCAGTTTTCAGAAGAAAACGAAAACATTTTAGTTCTTATACAATTACAAGGTGGTAACGATGGCTTAAATACTGTTTTTAATCTAAGTCAATATGATAATTTACAAAGTGTTCGTTCTAATATTATAATTCCTGAGACAAACTTACTAGCTTTAAATAGTGAAACACATTTTCATCCTTCCTTAATAGGTATGAAAGAAATTTGGGATAAAGAAAAACTATCTGTAATTCAAAATGTTGGTTATCCAGACCAAAATAGATCTCATTTCAGATCTACAGATATCTGGAATACAGCCTCTGATTCAGACGAATACATTTCAACTGGTTGGGTTGGACGTTTTTTACATGAGCGACACTCTGAATACCCTGAAAATTATCCTAATTTAGATAACCCAGATCCGTTTGCTTTAACATTAGGGAGAGTAGTCTCAGAAACCTGCCAAGGACAAAATACAAATTTTTCGATGGCATTATCAAACCCTGATAATCCTGGTACAGCTTTAGTTTCGAGTACAGGTGCGATTCCTTCAAACTGCTATGGCGATACATTAAGTTTTGTAAATGACACCATTGCACAAACAAACGCTTATGGAGATAAAATTAAAACCGCTTCAGACGCTGGTAATAATTTATCAACCAAATACGAAAACAGCAACAACAATAAATTAGCTGGAAAATTAAAAAATGTTGCAAGATTAATATCTGGTGGATTAAAAACCAAAGTATATGTTGTACAATTAGGTGGCTTCGACAACCATGACAACCAAGTTGAAGAAGGGAATGTTACAGAGGGAAAACATAGTGAATTGTTAAAAGAATTATCTGACGCAATTGCTGCGTTTCAAGATGATTTAGAATTACTTAATATTGATGATAAAGTAATTGGAATGACCTATTCTGAATTTGGAAGAAGAATTCGATCTAATGCTGCTTTTGGAACAGATCATGGTACAGCCGCTCCTTTATTTTTATTCGGTACTTGTGCCAAAAATCAAGTTTTGGGTGATACCCCAGAAATCGATACTGCAGTAGATATTAAAGAAGGAGTGCAAATGCAGTACGATTTTAGAAACATATATAGTACGGTTTTAACAGATTGGCTAGGAGCAACAAAACAAGAATCTACCTCAGTTTTTTTTAATGAATTAGATGCAATCCCTATTTTTAAAAATGGATGTTCTGCTGCACTCTCTAAAGATGGATTTCTTTCACAAGAATTAGAGATCGATGTATATCCTAACCCAACAATAGATACAATTAATATTCAATTCATTGGAAACAACGAAAATGTAAAAATTACATTATACAACAATATTGGTGCCGTTTTAAAACAAATTACAAATCAAAAATACAGCTCTTTGCAACACATTGTAAAAGTAGATTTAAAAAGCTTTCCAAAAGGAAATTACTTTGTACATTATCAATCGAAAGGCATTTCTAAAACAAAAAAAATATTGAAATATTAAATGAATTTCCAAACAATTGTACCTCTAAAAAAAGAAATAATAAATTCAATAGATTACAACTCTAAAATTCTTCTACTAGGCTCTTGTTTTTCAGGAAACATTGGAGATAAACTAAATTATTTTAAGTTTCAAACAAATCAAAATCCTTTTGGTATTCTATTTCATCCAAAAGCAATAGAGAACTTGGTTACAAATGCAATTAATGGAAAAAAATATTTGCCTGAAGATTTAATATTGCAAAATGAACGTTGGCATTGTTTTGATGCACATTCTAGTCTAAGTTCTGCCGATAAAAACGAACTCTTAGCTAATTTAAATTCAGCAATTACAGCGACCAATAAAAAGCTAAAAGAGGCAACACATATTATAATTACGCTTGGCACTTCATGGGTATATCGTTTTATTGCAACAGATGCTATTGTAGCAAATTGTTATAAAATTCCTCAAAAAAAATTCTTGAAAGAGCTGCTCTCCGTTGATGAAATTGCAAAAAGTCTAAAGACTACTATCGCTCACTTAAAATCAGTAAATAAAAATATACATATACTTTTTACAGTTTCACCTGTGAGACATTTAAAAGATGGGTTTACAGAAAATATGCAAAGTAAATCTCATTTAATTACAGCTATTCATTCAGTTCTTAATACAAAGAATTGCTCCTATTTCCCTTCTTATGAAATTATGATGGATGAATTACGAGATTACCGTTTTTATGGAGAAGATATGATTCACCCCAACAAAACGGCTATAAACTACATTTGGCACCGATTTGTGGAAACTCAAATTTCTGAAAACTCAAAATTAACGATGGAGAAAGTGGAATCAATTCAGAAAGGAATTTCTCATAAGCCTTTCAATGAAAATTCTGAACAGCATCAAAAGTTTTTAAACAACCTAGAGATAAAAAAAGAAAAATTAAATTCAATCTTTAATTTTATTAAGTTTTAATTTTTTTGACATCACAAAAAAAGTCACAACAACAGTTATGACTTTTTCTTTACAACCTTAAACGAATTAATCGTTTATCCTTAATTATTATTTCTTAGACACGTGTTTATCTACATTTCCCCAAGGACCTCCATTGATAATGTCTATTCCTTGATTTGCCAAAAATTGAGTTGCTTGTCCACTTCTTCCTCCGCTTCTGCACACAGCAATAATTGGTTTCCCCCAAGATTTAATTCTTTCTATTTCTGAGGGAATTACCGTTAATACAATGTGCTCAGCGCCTTCTGTATGACCCTCATCCCATTCTTCTTTTGTTCTTACATCTAAAACAATTGCTCCCTTTGCTAAATATTCTTTAATTTCTTCAACCATCATTTTTTTCTAAATAAATTAAACAAAACTAAACTATTAATTTTTACACAAAACTAATCCATTTTCAATTAACTTTGTGTAGCTTTTGTTGTTCTTCAGCACTAATAATCTCTCCAAAATCTCTTCTTTAATAACATAGTTATTTTGCAAAGCTAATTCATATAATTCTAAACTCAATAACCAATCTTCTGGAAATTTACTTTTTAGCTGAATAAATATTTCTTCTAGTTTTTTGCTTGTTGAAGATTTTTCTTCTCTCATTAGCCTAACATCGGTATATAACTTATAAAGTTCTTGATCTTTATCTGAATACTTAATTTTACTTGCTTTTGTTTCAGACACTTTACCTAAACCTAAAAAAGAATCTACATCTGCTGGACCTGAATACGCCGAAACAACCTCTTTCCCGATGGCCATATCATAGATTCCCCATTCTGGTTTAAACAAAACTTCATCCTTATAAGTTACAGTGCAATCATCTAAAGAAATAATTAAAATTTTACCCATTAAATCTCTAGTACCTGTAATTGCCTTTCCTTTAATAATCACCCCACTTTCAAATTCTAAAGTCATAAATTCACCTTCGTAAATTTTATAAGCTTTTAAATCTCTCGGACTCATATCTTCTATGGGTAAATTAATTCCTTTTAATTTACCTACTGGACTTCCAAAACCACTTGCATGGCTTTTAATTCCGTGTCCAATTAATTCTTTATCTCTATTAGACAAGGCAGTTTCTCCAATAGTTTGTATGTAAGCAACTTTATTATTTTTATAATGGATAACTCTAGAGAAAACACCTGAAATTTGAATTCCTGTTGTTAATTCAACAGTACCTAAATTTTCTGAATCGATTAATTTCTGAACACTTTTTAAACCACCTGTTCTTAAAGCCATGGTATTTCCGAATTCATTTAAAACCAAACTTAAATATGCAAAATCTGGAGTTACAAATAGCTGTGGCTGAGGTTTTGTAATATCAAAATTAACATTTGCAGCCTCTATAGAATAAGGTACCTTTTTAACTTCATCTCTCATACACCACGAACTTTCTCCTATGGATGAAAGTAAACCTGCACCATATATTTTAGGGTGTTCTAAGCTACCAATTAACCCATACTCTACTGTCCACCAATGTAAATTTCTAATTTGAGCCATTTCAGACAATTCACCCATATTATCTTGAAGATATTCTACTTTTTCTTGCGCTTCTTTTATTATTTTGTCTGATGAGTTGGGGTCTTCTTTTAAGATTGATAAAAGCCGAATTGCTTCATACATTTCATAATCTTTCGAAGAAGAAATTGCTTTACTTCCTATTTCTCCGAACCTTCTTAAATACTCAGCATATTCTGGGTTTGAAATAATTGGTGCATGACCTGCAGCTTCATGAATAATATCTGGTGCTGGTGTATATTCGATATGATTAATAGTTCTCATATCTGATGCGATTACCAATACGTTATATGCCTGAAATTCCATAAATGCATTAGGAGGAATAAAACCATCAACTGAAACAGCTGCCCAACCTATTTCTTTTAAAATTCTATTCATTCCTTCCATATGAGGAATATTATCAACAGAGATCCCTGTTAGATCTAAACCTTTCATATAAGATTTATGAGCTACTTTACTCAAATAATCTACATTCATTCTCATTACGTATCTCCAAACAGCCTGATTTTGGGGAGTATATTCTTCATAAGGCTGTTTTACCACAAACTTGTGTAAATGTTTGGGTAATTTTTTAGTCACTTCGTTCAATTCAAAATGTTGATTCATCAAAATATTTATTGAATTATTCTTACAAAACTACATTTTAAAATACTAATTACATAATAAAATAAACATAAAGCAACGTATTTTATATTTATCATAAGTAGTAAAAAACCTTACCATTACAAACAGTATGACTATTTTGGTAATAAAAAAATAGAGGCCGCCTTTTACAGACAGCCTCTCTCTTGTTCTTTAGATAAATTAATTCAAATAATAAGGCTAAAGTGATTTTTTTATAATATTGTAGGCATCATGTGCTTTAGATCTTTTTGCTACCTCTAATGCAGTTATTTTACCTTTATCCGATTTAATGCTTAATTTTGCTCCATTCGCAATTAGTAATTGCACTATTTTTGCCTTATTATATCTTGCAGCGAACATCAAAGGAGTTAATCCAAAAGATTTTTTGTTAACGTCTTCACCTGCTTCGATTAAAGCTTTAACGGCTTCATAGTTTCCCATCTTAATCAACTTGCAAAAAGGACTAACCTCATAATAGTTTTTTGATAGGATTACTTTTTCTGTTTTTAAAGCTTTTTTTGTTGTCGCATTTAGTGATCCAAGTGTAAATAAACACAATAACATTGGTAAAATTATTTTTCTCATCATAATAGATTTTGGGGTTATATATTTTTTACTTTATTATACTGATAAGACGCTCAAAAAGAAAAAGTGTTTCAATACAATTGATCAATTAACATGTATTTAACAATTTAAAGTCCTTTAAATTTTCAAATTAAATACGAACATAAATAGTAAAATATCGAAATCTGAGTGTTGTTTATTATTCGTATTTACACAAAAAAAGTAACGCTATCGGTTTCGTTAAAAAAGGAAAACAAGCCAAAAATATTTCTTATTTTTACCGCTCAATTTTAAGAAAATGAACAAGAAAGTTATATTGATGATTTTAGATGGTTGGGGAATTACACAAGACCCGAAAGCATCAGCTATTTATAATGCAAAGACACCTTTTATTAATAGTTTGTATGATAAATATCCAAATGCCCAATTGAGAACAGATGGAGAACATGTTGGGCTACCAGAAGGGCAAATGGGTAACTCAGAGGTTGGCCACATGAACCTCGGTGCTGGTAGAATAGTTTATCAAAATTTAGCTAGAATTAATAAAGCTGTAAAAGAAAAAACTTTAGGGAAAGAAAAAACCTTATTAGACACCTTTAAATACGCAAAGGAAAACAACAAAGACGTTCATTTATTAGGTTTACTTTCAAACGGTGGAATTCATGCACATATTAACCATTTAAAAGGATTATTAGATGTCGCTAAAACAAATGAAATAGACAATGTCTTTTTACACGCATTCACAGATGGTAGAGATTGTGACCCGAAATCTGGAACATATTTCATTAAAGACATTCAAGAATATATGAAAGAAACTACAGGAGAATTAGCTTCTGTAACTGGGCGTTATTATGCAATGGATAGAGACAACAGATGGGAACGTATAAAGGAAGCTTATGATGGGCTTGTTAATGGAGTTGGAACGAAAACCACTGACGCTATCGCAACAATGAGTAAAAATTATGAAGATGGTATAACAGATGAATTTCATAAGTCTATCATTGTAACGAATGAAGATGGTTCTCCGAAATCGCAAATTAAAGAGGGAGATGTTGTATTATTTTTCAACTACAGAACAGATAGAGGTAGAGAATTAACAACTGCCTTATCGCAAAATGATTTTCCTGAATTTGGAATGAAAAAATTAGATCTTTATTATACAACCATCACTTTATATGATGAGAGTTTTAAAGGTATAAACGTTATTTACAATACCGATAATATTAAAAACACGCTAGGTGAAGTTTTATCTAAAGCTGGAAAAAAGCAAATTAGAATCGCTGAGACTGAAAAATACCCTCACGTAACTTTTTTCTTTTCTGGCGGACAAGAAGCTCCTTTTGAAGGTGAATCCAGAATTTTAAGAAACTCACCAAAAGTAGCAACCTACGACTTACAACCAGAAATGTCTGCTTATGAATTAAAAGATGCATTGTGCGAAGATTTAAAGAAAGGGGAAGCGGATTTTGTTTGTTTAAATTTTGCTAACGGAGATATGGTTGGACATACAGGTATAATGAATGCTGCAATAAAAGCATGTGAAGCTGTAGATATTTGCACAAAAGAAGTTGTTGAAACTGGTTTAGAAAACGGTTATTCTATATTATTAATTGCAGATCACGGTAACTGTGAAACAATGATAAATCCTGATGGTTCTCCTCACACTGCTCATACTACAAACCCGGTACCTTTTATTTTAATTGACGAAGAAATAAAATCAATAAATAGTGGTGTACTCGGAGACATTGCTCCTACAATTTTAGATTTAATGGGCGTCGAACAACCTAAAGAAATGACACAGCATTCTTTATTGTAATCTATAAAAAAATGAACAAGCTAATCTTATTATTTTCTATAATCGTTTTATCTTCTTGCAGCACACAGCAAAAAGGAGTTGAAACTAAAAAAGTAACGGCAGTAAAAAACCAAAGAGGCGATTTAGTGGGCTTTACCGACAAAGAATCTTTTCAACAAGCACCATACAAAACATGGTTTACTCAGAAATTTAATACATACGAGCCAAATCCATCAACAGTCGCTTCCTTAAAAGAAAGTCTAAAAGGTATTAAAATTAAAGGCTTTATGGGAACTTGGTGTGGAGATAGTAAAAGAGAAACACCGCATTTTTACAAAATTTTAAAACAAACTGGTTTTAACTTAAATAACTTTCAATTAATAACGGTTAACAGAAGTAAAAAGACTCCTGATAATCTCCAAGAAGGTTTCAACATAAAACGAGTTCCAACTTTTATCTTTTATAAAAATGGAAAAGAAATTGGAAGATATGTTGAATACGCTCGTGAATCTTTAGAGGAAGATATGCTAAAAATTGTTTCAAGAAAAGCTTATAAACATTCTTACGAAAAATAAATAATACCGATGATT
>JAQXAP010000099.1 GCA_029252865.1 Polaribacter sp. | reverse complement strand
AATTTTTTACCCCTCTTTGGTATTGTAGCTTTAATCTTCGTTTTTATAAAAAGCGGATGGGTTTCTAAACAAGAAGTGGGTGATGAAAAAATGTCACGTATTGCAAAAAATATTGCTGAGGGAGCAATGTCTTTCTTGAAAGCGGAATACAAAGTATTAGCAATTTTTGTGATTGCAGTTGCAATCTTACTTTTCTTTAAAGGTTCTTCAGAAGCAGGATCTAGTGGAATGGTAGCATTATCATTTGTAATTGGTGCTATCTGCTCTGCACTGGCAGGATTCATAGGTATGAAAGTTGCAACAAAAGCGAATGTAAGAACAACTCAAGCTGCTAAAACATCTTTAGGAAGAGCTTTAGAAGTAGCTTTTGCAGGAGGTGCTGTAATGGGATTAGGTGTTGTTGGACTTGGTATATTAGGTCTGAGCACATTATTTATAGCTTACCAATCTATGTGGCCTGGAGCAGAAAACTTAACTTTAGTATTAAACGTACTTTCTGGATTTTCTTTAGGTGCCTCATCAATTGCATTATTTGCAAGAGTTGGTGGTGGTATTTACACAAAAGCAGCAGATGTTGGTGCTGATTTAGTTGGTAAAGTAGAAGCTGGTATCCCTGAAGATCACCCTTTAAACCCTGCTACAATTGCAGATAATGTTGGTGATAATGTTGGTGATGTTGCTGGTATGGGAGCAGATTTATTTGAATCTTATGTAGGTTCAATTATAGGTACAATGGTTTTAGGAGCTTTTATTATAACTCCAGAATTTAATGGCTTAGGAGCTGTGTATTTACCTTTAGTTCTTGGAGCTGTAGGTATTTTAATGTCTATTTTAGGTACGTTTTTTGTAAGAGTTAAAGATGGTGGAAACCCACAAACAGCGTTAAATATTGGAGAATTTGGTTCTGCAGGTTTAATGGTAGTAGCATCTTATTTTATTATCAATGCAATGTTACCAGAAACCTTTGTAGTCGATAATACGGAATATACGTCAATAGGAGCGTTTATGGCGGTATTAGCCGGTTTAATTGCTGGTTTAGCTGTTGGTAAAATAACAGAATATTACACGGCTACAGGTAAAAAACCTGTTTTATCTATTGTAGAACAATCTAAAACTGGAGCAGCTACAAATATTATTGCTGGTTTAGGTGTTGGTATGATGTCTACTGCAATTCCAATTATTTTAATTGCAGCTGCAATTATTGTATCACATCATTATGCAGGTTTATACGGTATTGCTATCGCTGCTGTGGGAATGTTAGCGAATACAGGAATTCAGTTAGCAGTTGATGCTTATGGGCCTATTTGTGATAACGCAGGAGGTATTGCGGAAATGGCAGAATTACCAAGTGAAGTAAGAGAACGTACAGATAAATTAGATGCTGTTGGTAATACAACTGCAGCTGTTGGTAAAGGATTTGCAATTGCTTCTGCTGCCTTAACAGCCTTAGCATTATTTGCTGCATTTATGAAAACTGCTGGTGTTACCGCAATTGATGTATCTCAACCTAAAATTATGGCTGGATTGCTAATTGGTGGAATGTTACCATTTGTATTTTCTGCATTATCTATGAATGCTGTTGGTAGAGCTGCTATGGCAATGATCGAAGAAGTTCGTCGTCAATTTAGAGATATTCCAAAATTAAAAGCTGCCTTAGAAGTAATGAGAGCTGTAGATTCTGACATGACGAAAGCTACTAAAGAACAAAGAGCAATTTTTGATGCTGCTGACGGTGTTGCTGAATATGATAAATGTGTAGATATTTCTACAAAAGCATCTATTAAAGAAATGGTATTCCCTGGATTACTAGCTATTGCTGTGCCAGTTGCTATTGGTTTTATTGGTGGAGCAGAAATGTTAGGTGGTGTACTTGCCGGTGTAACTACTTGTGGTGTTTTAATGGCAATATTTCAATCTAACGCAGGAGGTGCTTGGGATAATGCCAAGAAAACCATTGAAGAACAAGGAAAAAAAGGAACTGATGAGCACAAAGCTGCAGTTGTTGGAGATACGGTTGGAGATCCTTTTAAGGACACTTCGGGGCCTTCTTTAAATATTCTTTTAAAGTTAATGTCTGTAGTTGCGTTAGTCATTGCTCCAAGTATTGCTTTAAATAGTAATAAAGTAGCAGATTACAATAACGCTAAACAAGAGGTTAAAACTGAGATTGTGCAGAAAGCCACAACCAATAATTCAAGTGTTAGAACATTAGATACAAATACAACTGAACAAACTGAAAAAAATGAAGGAAAAGTCAGTAAAACCAAAGAGCTAAAAATCAATAAAAACAATATTGAAGTTCTTGCTTTAAAATAGTTAGACAAACCTTTATTTATACGATTAAAAAAGCACCCTTATGGGTGCTTTTTTAATCGTATAAATAACAAGAAATAAAACTAGAATGCATAACGTTGTGGGCCACCTCTGCGTATATCCTCACTTGCAACATCTTCAAATTGTTTAAAATTGTGTCTAAAAGCATTCGATAATTTAAAAGCTACTTTATAATACTCCTCATCATTATTCCAAGTTGCTCTTGGACTTAGTAATTCTGTTGGAACACCAGGGCAAGACCTGGGCTGCGCAACTCCAAATACTGAATGAATGTGATAATCCTCATATCTATAACTACCTAAATCTCCATTTAAAACAGCAGAGATCATTGCCCTTGTATATTTCAATGGCATTCTTCTACCAACACCATATTGGCCACCCGACCATCCTGTATTTATCAACCAAACATTTACCCCTGCCTCTTTCATCTTTGCACTTAACATTTCTGCATATCTCGTTGGATGCAAAGGCATAAAAGGCGCTCCAAAACAAGCTGAAAAACTCGGTGTTGGTTCTTTAATTCCTGCTTCTGTTCCTGCAACTTTTGCGGTATAACCTGAGATAAAGTGATATGCTGCTTGATTTGGAGTCAACTTAGAAATCGGAGGTAAAACCCCGAAAGCATCAGCTGTTAAGAAGAAAATATTTTTTGGATTTGTACCAATTGACGGGGTTTTTATATTATCTATATGATAAATAGGATAACTAACTCGTGTATTTTGAGTAATTGAAGTATCTGCAAAATCTACTGTTCCCTTATCATCCATAACAACATTTTCAAGAATAGCGCCTTTTTTTATGGCTGCAAAAATTTCTGGCTCTTGCGCATGCGATAAATTTATCACCTTTGCATAACATCCTCCTTCAAAATTAAAAACAGTATTCTCTCCTGTCCAACCATGCTCATCATCTCCAATTAAACTTCTGGTAGGATCTGTAGAAAGCGTGGTTTTTCCCGTGCCTGATAAACCGAAAAAAATAGCAGTATCTCCCTCTTTACCAACATTTGCTGAACAATGCATTGGTAATGTATTTTTATACACAGGTAAAATAAAATTTAATGCAGAGAAGATTCCTTTCTTAATTTCTCCTGTATAACCTGAACCTCCAATTAAAGCAATCTTTTGGGTAAAATTTAAAATAGCAAAATTATGTTGTCGTGTACCATCTAATTCAGGATCTGCATTAAAACCTGGCGCATTAATTATAGTCCATTCCGGAGAAAAAGTTTCCAACTCTTTATCTGTTGGACGTAAAAACATATTATGCGCAAACATATTACTCCAAGAATATTCATTTACAACTCTAATATTTAGTTTGTAATTTTCATCTGCACAAGCATAACTATCTCTTACATAAATCTCTTTTTCAGATAGATAATCAACAACTTTAGTGTATAATAAATCAAACTTTCTTGCTTCAAAGGGTATGTTAATATCACTCCACCAAACCTCATCTTTTGTGATATCATCCTTTACAATAAAACGATCTTTTGGAGAGCGACCTGTAAACTCACCTGTATTTACCGCAATTGCACCCGAAGAAGATTCGACACCTTCTCCATTTTTAACAAGTTCATCATGTAATTCGTCTGATGTTAATTGGTAACGGACTATTGCATTTTTAATTCCTAGAGCATCCAACGCAATCGATTTCGTAATCACATCTTCCATATAAATAGTATTTGTTTAGTATAGTTTGTTACAAGCAAAACTAGTCAATAATTCAATATAGCTTTACTATTTAGCCTAAAAATATCAATTATTTATTTTTTAGAGATTTCTTTAAGAATATGACAATCATTGTGAACCAACCGATCATCAAAATTAAGCCTCCCAATGGTGTAATAAACCAAATGGAACTTGCTGTAATTGATGTTAACTGAATCGCATAAATAGAGCCAGAAAAGAGCAAAATTCCTAAAAAGAAAATAAAACTAATCTTATTTCTCTGTGCAGTGGTAAATCCATCAAAAATATTGACAAATAACAACACAATAGCATGATACATTTGATACCTAACTCCCGTTTCAAAGCTAGACAACTCAGAACTAGATAAAACATCTTTAAGAGCATGAGCACCAAAAGCCCCCAAAACAATTGCAATCAACCCTAAGAAACAGGTAATAACTAAATTTTTAAACATATTTAACGATTTGTGTTTAATATTAAACAAAAGTAGTATATTAGTTTATAACAAAAATAAGTTATTATTAATGAAAAATATTCTAATTATTGGCGCAGGAAAATCAAGTTCCTATTTAATAAAGTACTTACTTGAGAAATCTAATAAAGAAAAACTGCGATTAACAGTAGGAGATATTTCTACAGAGAATGCCAACAAACTTATTAATAATCACAAAAATGCAAAAAGCGTAATTCTCGATATTTTTAACATTGAACAACGTCGATATTTTATACAAAAGGCCGATATAATTATCTCAATGCTACCAGCAAGGTTTCATCCAGAAATTGCTAAAGATTGTATCCACTATAAGAAACATATGGTCACCGCCTCCTACATCTCTGAGGAAATGAAAGAACTAGATACCGCTGTAAAAGAAAAAGGCTTGATTTTTATGAACGAAATTGGTGTTGATCCTGGTATTGATCATATGAGCGCCATGCAAGTAATTGATCGAATAAGAAAAAATGATGCCAAAATGTTATTATTCGAATCTTTTACTGGAGGATTAGTAGCTCCAGAAAGTGATACTAATTTATGGAACTATAAATTTACTTGGAATCCTAGAAACGTAGTTTTAGCGGGACAAGGTGGAGCAGCCATGTTTATTCAAGAAGGGACTTACAAATACATACCTTATCATAAATTATTTAGAAGAACAGAATTTTTAAATATAAATGGAAATAAAAAATTTGAAGCTTACGCTAATAGAGATTCGTTAAAATATAGAAGTATTTATGGATTAGAAGAAATCCCAACAATGTATAGAGGAACGATAAGAAAAGTTGGATTTTCTCGAGCTTGGAATATCTTTATCCAATTAGGCATGACAGATGACTCCTATACAATAGAAAATTCTGAAAATATGAGTTATCGAGATTTTGTAAACTTATTTTTAGCTTATTCTCCGTCAGATTCTGTAGAACTAAAATTACGCTCGTATTTAAAAATTGATCAAGATGATATTATGTGGGAGAAATTAGTTGAACTTGATATTTTCAATCCAAAGAAAAAAATTGGATTGAAAAATGCAACTCCAGCACAAATGCTTCAAAAAATATTAGAAGAATCTTGGACATTAAATAAATATGATAAAGACATGATTGTTATGCAACATCTATTTGGCTATGAGAGAAATGGAAAAAAAGAACAAATTGAAAGTAGTTTAATCGTTTATGGCGAAAATCAAACATACACAGCCATGGCAAAAACAGTTGGCTTACCTGTTGGCATTGCAGCTTTAAAAATATTAAAAGGAAAAATTAAAACTCCAGGTGTTCAGCGCCCTATTACCAAAGAGATATATGAACCTATTTTAAAAGAATTGTCTTTATATGGAATAAAATTCACAGAGAGAAAGGTGCCATATTTAGGATATAACCCCAATCATGTAACTGGGTAATTACATTTTAAAATAAAAATCTTTTGTTAATTCTATATATGCTTCTGTATAATTGTGACGGGCAGTTTCTATAACTAAACTTTCTTGTTTTAATTCAATTTCATAAAAAGAAAACTCCATTAACGTTCTTTTGATTTCTGAGGTTTCATGTCCTTTTACCCTGCATAATCTGTTCAAAAACAGATTATTTTCTTTCGCTAAAGCTATAAAATTAGTTTCCTCTTTAAAAGGAACTACAACTGAAAAAACTCCTTTTTCTGATAAAATTTTAGAAACACCTATGATTAGTGCTTCAAAAGAAAGTGACGAAGTAAAACGTGCTTTATTTCTAGACACATCCTGCGTTTTAAAATCATCTGTATAAAAAGGCGGATTAGAAACTATCAAATCATACGTTTCTTCCTCTTCTGATATTTCATCAGAAAATTCCTGAAAACTGGCATTGTAACAATACAATCTATCTCCCCAATCTGAATCTTCAAAATTAGCAACAGATTGCTCGTACGCATTTTCATCAAGTTCAACCGCATCAATTGTCATAGCGTCACAGCGTTGTGCAAGCATCAAAGAAATAACTCCTGTACCAGAACCAATGTCTAAAATTGAATCCGGATACTTATCCAAAGAACACCAAGCCCCCAGTAAAACGCCATCAGTTCCAACTTTCATTGCCGCTTTGTCTTGATGCACTGTAAACTCTTTAAATTGGAATGGTTTGCTCATGCATCAAAAATACTATAATATATTAAAATGTATAGTTATTGTATTGTTTGTTTATTTGATATTGAACAGGGTAGAAATTACTTTTGATTCCCTTATTATAATATCGAACATGAAAATAGCTTACAGTTTTATTATTACATTTCTATTATCTTCTTTAGCATTGTTTTCTCAACAGCTACCTAATGATTTAGACATCATTTATAATGAATTAGTTTGGTTTGATGAATTCGAAGAAACCAGTTTAGATACGAACAAATGGTTTCGTCAAACTTCTGGCCCTAATGGCGGAAGATGGTATAATGGTGAACTACAACATTACACTAATAGCGACACCAACTCTTTTGTTTCTGGTGGAAATTTGCATATCGTAGCAAAAAAAGAAACCAAAACACAGAACGGAATTCGTTTAAATTATACCTCAGCAAGATTAAACTCTAAATATGCATTTACTTACGGAAGAGTTGATGTAAAAGCAAAACTTCCTTCAGGAAATGGCACTTGGCCCGCAATCTGGACTTTAGGAAAAAATATTAATGAAGTAGGCGCCTATTTTCAAACCCAAGATTTTGGATCAACAAATTGGCCTGAATGTGGTGAAATAGATATTATGGAGCATGGATTGCATGCAACAAACTCTGTATCGAGTGCTTTACACACACCATCAAGTAATGGAAACACAATAAACACAGCTTCAAAATCACTACCCAATATGGCTGAAAATTTTCATATTTACTCAATGAATTGGTCTCCAAATCAAATTACTTTTATGATAGATGGTAATCCGTATTACACCTATAAACCAAGTTCAAAAAACACAAGTACTTGGCCTTTTGATAAAGATCAATTTTTATTACTAAATATTGCTATGGGTGGTTATGCTGGCACTCCAGATGCAAACTTTACACAAAGTAGTATGGTTATTGATTACGTAAGAGTATACCAAAATAAGACTGCTAGTAAAACTAAACAAATCAGAGACCCATGCAATATCAATTAAAAATATTGCATCAGGATTATATTTTATTAAAATATACCTTAATGATGCAGTAACGTTAAGAAAATAATTATATCATAAATTCACTGCTCACTATTGTTTAAAAAAAAAGAACACTTATTTGACTGATTTCAAATAAGTGTTCTTTTGCAGAAAGGAAGGGATTCGAACCCTCGGTACCGTTGCCAGTACACTACCTTTCCAAGGTAGCTCTTTCGACCACTCAGACACCTTTCTATATATACAAAGCGATAAGACCCTCGGGAGTCTCCACTTCTATTGTATTATTTTCTCTATCTACTTTTTTTATAAAGTCATCGACCATAGGAATAAAAATTTCTGTTCCATCTCTGTCAATTTCAAAAAGTGGTTGTGCAGCTTTATCATTTATATGAATAATTTGCCCAACCTCCCCAAAGTTTGCGTCAACAACCGTAAAACCAATTACTTCATGATAGTAAAATTTGTCACCAGATAATTTCGGTAACATCGTTTTCGGTAAATAAATACCACATTTTAATATCGTATCTGCTTCTTCATCGGAATATATATCTTCGAACTGAACACGTAATTGATTTCCTTTATGAAGAGAACTTTTATCAATAAAAAATGGAACCAAATTAGTGCCTAATTCGACATAAACTGATTCCATTTCTGTGTACAACTCGGGTTCGTCAGTATCTAATTTGATAATAACTTCACCTTTAAAACTATATTTTGTTACGATTTTGCCTAAATAAAAACAATCTTCTTTACGCATTCTCGTATAAATTTATAATTTATTCTGCTGCTTTTGCCGCTGCATCATCGATTGTTTCAGGAGCCGCTTCCGCTGCTTCTTCAACATCTGCAACTACTTCTTCTACCACTTCTTCAACAACTGGCTTCGCAGCTTCAATTCTTGCTTCGTTTACAGCTTTTTCTGCTGCTAACGCTGCTGCTTTCGCATCAGATTGAGCTTTAGATAATCCAGCTTCCTTATCAGAAATTTTAGCTGCTTTTGCCTCTAACCAAGCTGCAAATTTTGCATCTGCTTGTTCTTGAGTTAAAGCCCCTTTTCTAACACCACCTGCTAAATGATTCTTTAACATTGCACCTTTGTAAGATAAAATGTTTTTTGCAGTATCAGTCGGTTGTGCACCGTTTTGTAACCACTCTACAGCTTTATCAACATCTAAATCGATAATTGCAGGGTTCACATTTGGATTGTAAGTACCAATTTTTTCTAAGTATTTACCATCTCTTTTTGCACGAGCATCAGCAGCAACCACCCAATAAAATGGTTTACCTTTTTTACCGTGTCTTTGTAATCTAATCTTTACAGACATAATTCGTTAATTTGTTAAGGTTCTCGACCTTGGTTATTAATATTCTTACTATCCCGTAGTAAGTAGCCGCAAAAGTACAAAACCTTTTTAAACTAAAACCCCAATTATCAAAAATTTTTATGACCTTATTGCGGTCTATCATTACCCACTTTTTTTCATTCTTTAAAAAAAGCTTAAAAAAGCCGATAAACCCCGAATACTAGATGCGTTCAGCTTTCTATAATGGTTGATAACTTACACCCAGAAATTCCATCAAAAAAATGTAAATTTACAATCCGTTAAATGAATAAATTCATCAACAACTAAACATTTTTCATGTACTTAATTTTTGATACAGAAACCACAGGTTTACCCAAAAGTTGGAATGCCCCAATTACAGACACAGACAACTGGCCTAGGTGTATTCAAATTGCTTGGCAATTACATGATGAAATGGGCGCTGTTTTAGAGCACAATAATTTTCTAATAAAACCAGACAACTTTAATATTCCTTACGATGCCGAAAGAATTCACGGTATTTCTACAGAATTAGCTGCAGAACAGGGTATTTCTTTAAATGAGTGCTTAACGAAATTTAATGAAGTTTTAAATAAAACAACCTTTGTTGTTGGTCAAAATTTAAATTTCGACCTTAATATTATGGGTTGTGAATTCCATAGATTAGGTATAGAAAATAAAATGCTTTCGCTACCTGTTTTAGATACCTGTACAGAAAAAACAGCAACATTGTGTCAGATTCCTGGTGGTCGTGGAGGAAAATTTAAATTACCAACTTTAACGGAATTACACAATCATTTATTTGCGGTTGGTTTTGGCGATGCTCATAACGCAACTGCCGATGTTGAGGCAACAACACGTTGTTTTTTGGAATTGATTCGTTTAAGAGAATTTACAAAAGAACAATTAGATGTTGATGCTGATTATTTTAAAAATTTCTCTGAAGCAAACCCTAAACCAATTGAAGTAATTGGTTTAAAACACATCAACCTAAAACGAGAAAGTGATAAAATTCGCAAACGTTTAGAAAAATTAAAAGACAATGCAACTACAGAATCTACTGCTGTTGGTTTAGATGAACTAAAAGATGTACAATTTTCACACTTGCATAATCATACACAATATTCTGTTTTACAATCTACCATTCAACTTAATAATATTGTAAAAGCTGCAGCAAAATACAATATGCCAGCTGTTGCAATGACAGATACTGCAAACATGATGGGCTCTTTTCACTTTGTGAATGCAGTTTTAAATCATAATAAAAGTGCAAAAACTCCTATGAAACCAATTGTTGGTTGTGAGTTTAATATTTGTGAAGATCATAAAGATAAATCTCAAAAAGACAATGGATATCAAGTAGTTTTATTAGCAAAAAACAAAAATGGGTATCACAATTTAGCAAAAATGTCTTCGGCTGCTTTTGTGGATGGTTTCTATTACGTTCCCAGAATTGATAAAGCACTCGTAGAAAAACACAAAGAAGATATCATTGTTTTAACAGGAAACTTGAACGGGGAAGTGCCGAGTAAAATTCTTAATCTCGGAGAAAAACAAGCGGAAGATGCCTTAATTTGGTGGAAAGAGCAATTTAAAGATGATTTTTATATTGAGTTGATGCGTCATAATCAACAAGATGAAAAAATTGTTAATGAAACTCTATTAAAGTTTTCTAAAAAGCACGATGTTAAAATTATTGCTACCAATAATACGTTCTATTTAGAAAAGAAAGATGCAAATGCTCATGATATTTTATTATGTGTAAAAGATGGTGAAAAACAAGCAACACCTATCGGTAAAGGACGTGGTTATAGATATGGCTTACCGAATGATGAGTATTATTTCAAGTCTTCAGATGAAATGAAAACACTCTTCTTAGACATCCCAGAAGCCATCACCAATATTCAAGAAATTGTAGATAAAATTGAGATTTTTACGCTTGCAAGAAACGTTTTACTGCCTGCCTTTGATATTCCAGATGAATTTAAAGATGAAAGAGATAAAGAAAATGATGGAAAACGTGGCGAAAATAATTTCCTTAAGCACTTAACTTTTGAGGGAGCAAAAAAACGTTACGGAGAAATTACAGCCGCTATTAAAGAACGTTTAGATTTTGAATTAGAGGTAATTGAGAAAACAGGATATCCTGGTTATTTCTTAATTGTAGAAGATTTTATTAGAGAAGCAAGAAAAATGGATGTCGCCGTAGGACCTGGTCGTGGTTCTGCAGCTGGTTCTGTAGTTGCATATTGCCTTTGGATTACAAATATTGATCCCATTAAATATGATTTACTTTTTGAGCGTTTCTTAAATCCAGAAAGGGTTTCTATGCCCGATATTGATATTGATTTTGATGATGAAGGCCGTGGACGTGTAATGGATTATGTAATTGATAAATACGGTGCAAATCAAGTGGCACAAATTATTACATACGGTACAATGGCAGCGAAATCTTCTATTAGAGACACTGCTAGAGTATTAGATTTACCTCTTTTTGAAGCAGATAGAATTGCCAAGTTAATTCCTGGAATTAAATTGAAAAATATCTTTGGTGAAGATGCAAAAAGTAAAGGTAAAGTGGATGCTTTACGTGCAGAAGAAAAACAGTTAGTTGAAGAGCTAAAACAAATGTCTTATGCCAAAGATTTAGCTTCTGAGACCATAAATAAAGCTACCATTTTAGAGGGATCTGTCAGAAATACGGGGATTCATGCTTGTGGTGTAATTATTACACCGGGCGATATTACCAATTATGTACCTGTTGCTTTGGCTAAAGATTCTGACATGTATGTTACCCAATTTGATAACTCTGTTGTGGAAGATGCTGGTTTATTAAAAATGGATTTCTTGGGTTTAAAAACGTTGACTTTAATTAAAGACACCGTTAAAATTGTAAAAGCAAGACATAATGTAATTCTAGACCCAGAAACGTTTCCTTTAGATGATGTAAAAACGTATGAGCTTTTTCAAAAAGGAGAAACTGTAGGTATTTTTCAATATGAATCTCCAGGAATGCAAAAACATATGAGATCTTTAAAACCAACTGTTTTTGCGGATTTAATTGCTATGAATGCTTTATACAGACCGGGGCCAATGGAATATATCCCGTCTTTTATTAACAGAAAACACGGAACAGAAGATATTGAGTACGATTTACCTGCTATGGAAGAATATTTAGCAGAGACATATGGTATTACTGTATATCAAGAGCAAGTAATGTTACTCTCTCAAAAATTAGCCGATTTTACCAAGGGTGAAGCCGATGTTTTGCGTAAAGCAATGGGTAAAAAGCAAATTGCAGTGCTAGATAAAATGAAACCAAAATTTGTAGAGCAAGCTGCTGCAAAAGGCCATGATCCAGAAAAATTAGAGAAAATTTGGAAAGATTGGGAAGCCTTTGCAAGTTATGCCTTCAACAAATCGCACTCTACTTGCTATGCATGGATTGCTTATCAAACTGCCTATCTAAAAGCGCATTATCCTGCAGAATACATGGCTTCTGTGCTCTCTAATAATATGAAAGATATTAAAGCGGTTTCCTTTTTTATGGAAGAATGCAAACGAATGGGATTACCTGTTTTTGGGCCGGACTTAAATGAATCTTTCTTAAAGTTTTCTGTAAATAAAGAGGGTGCTGTTCGTTTTGGAATGGCCGCTGTAAAAGGTGTTGGTGCTGGAGCTGTGAAAGCAATAATAAAAGAAAGAAAAGAAAATGGTAATTACAGCTCTATTTTCGATTTGGCAAAACGTGTAAATCTGCGTGCCGCCAATAAAAAATCTTTTGATAGTTTAATAAAAGCAGGGGCTTTCGATTCTTTTACAGATACACACAGAGCGCAGTATTTTGAAACAGATGAAAAAGGAATCACTTTTTTAGAGCGCGCCATGAAATTTGGAAGTAAGTTTCAAGAAAACGAAAATTCTGCACAGGTTTCTATGTTCGGTGAAGCCTCTAATATTCAATTTCCAGAACCCGATATTCCCGAATGTGAAACTTGGGGAACAATGGAGCTTTTATCGCAAGAAAAAGAAGTAATTGGAATTTATATTTCTGCTCATCCGTTGGATGATTTTAAAAATGAAATGACTTTCTGTAACGCATCTTTAAGACATTTTAAAAACGATATCAGCAAATATGAAGGCGCAAACTTAACGTTCGCCGCAATTATTACAGATGTGCAACATCGCGTTTCTAAAGCTGGTAAAGGATGGGCAATGTTTACAATGGAAGATTATGGAGACAGCAACGAATTCAGAATTTTTGGGGAAGATTATTTAAGAATGAAACACTTTTTAACACCGAACTCTTTCTTATTCGTGCGTTGCACAATTCAGCCAGGATGGATAAACAAAGATGGTGTGAAAGGAGAACCTCGTTTAAAATTTACAGATTTTAAATTGTTACACGATATCATGGACGAATTGTGTAAAAAAGTGACGATAAAAATCCCTTTACAAGAGATTAAAGAAGATAGTATTTTAAATTTAGAAGCAATCCTTAAAAACAATCCAGGTAAACAATCTTTACATTTTACTGTTTGGGATGCGAAAGAAAAAATAGAAGTGAATTTACCCAGCAGAAATACAAAGGTTCATGTTTCTAATGAATTGCTGGCAACTTTAAGAAATCAGAATATTGACTTTAAGTTGAATTAGTATATTTGCTAAAAAAAATTGATGAAAAAGATATTTTCATGTTTCTTTTTACTGATAATACTGCAAAGTTTTTCTCAGGAAAAAAATTCTAACTATCTTCAATTAGACTATTTTTACGGAAATATTTTACCAAAAAGAGGCTCTAAACATTTAGTTACCGGGCATCCTCAGGGTTTTTTATTTAGCTGGAACAAACGCTCGCTTGGCAATAAAGCATGGCAACAAGATTTTAACTACCCAGATATTGGTTTCACGTTTGGCTATCAAGATTTTAAAAACAGGTCTTTAGGCGAACTCTATTCAGCGCACGCGCACTACAATTTTTATTTTTTTAATAGAGCCTCTCAAAATAAACTAATGTTTAGTATGGGTTTTGGTCTTGGCTATAACACAAAACCATATGATAGACTTACAAATAATAAAAACGTTGCCTTAGGAAGTCACATAAACCTGAGTACGTACTTTAAATTATACTATCAAAGAGAAAACCTTATTGAAAATGTTGGTTTACAGTTTGGTTTCAACTTTTTACATGCTTCTAATGCAAGTCTAAAAGCACCAAATAAAGGCATAAATTCTTATGGCGTAAATTTAGGATTGAATTATAATTTAGATGCCAAAAAAGAAGTTTTTATAAAGTCGATAGACACCATAAATTACAAAGAACCCCTGCATCTAAATCTAGCATTATTAACGGGTGCAAATGAAGCTGATTTTATCAATACCGGTATTCATCCTTTTTTAGTGGTTTCTCTTTTTGCTGATAAACGAATTAACAGAAAAAGTGCTTTGCAATTGGGTACAGAATTGCATCTACACAACTACTTAAAAGATCACATTAGATTTAAGTATATTTTTGATGGAGATGTTACAAGAACCGATTTCCCGGATTGGAAAAGAGTAAGTATTTTTGCCGGCCATGAATTATTTATAAACAAACTTTCTATCATAACCCAAATTGGGTATTACTTATATGCTCCTGCTATTTTAAATGAGAGTATTTACCAAAGAGTTGGTGTAAAAACTTATTTTGGAAAATCATTTTTTGCCAGTGTAGGTATTAAAGTTCACATTATAAATGCAGAAAGTTTAGAGTTTGGAATTGGATATAGATTTTAAAAATGAACATATTTAAAAATATTACTGTTTTATTGATAACATTATTCTTATGTTTTTCGTGCAATGATAAAGATGCCAATGATTGTTTTCAGAAAGCAGGAAACCTAATTAAAGAGGAGTTTGTTTTAGCTGATTTCGAGAAAATTATTGTGTATAATGGCATCGAACTTTATATAGAACAGAGTGATGATGAAAAAATTATTGTAGAGACAGGAGAAAATCTAATGCCAGATATTGTCTTAAAAGTGGAAAATAATCAACTAGAAATTATAGATAATAATAAATGTAATTTCGTCAGAGATTATAATATTACAAAAGTATATCTGTACAAAAAAAATATTACTCAAATCAGAAATTCTTCAGCGGCTGCGGTAAACAGTGTAGGTGTTTTAAATTTCCCTAATCTAGATTTAATTTCTGAAAACCACCAATCAAGTTATTTAAATTCTGGAGATTTTAATTTAATGATAAACACAAACAACCTCAGCCTACTTGCTAACGGGCCGAGCAATCATACTATTTCAGGAACTGCAACTAATTTAAGAATTCATTTAGCTGGCAGCAATCCTAGATTTAATGGAAAAAATTTAACAGCAGAAAATGCCTATTTGTTTGCTCGAAGTACGAATGATATCCTTTTAAAAATAAACAATGAAATTAGCGGAAATCTCTATAGCACGGGAGACGTTGTTCTGTTTAAAAAACCCAATATAATAAGCTTAAACACATATTATACCGGTAAAGTAATTCACAATTATTAAGAAATTTAATTACATTTTTAAACACTTAAAAACAATTAATCTAAAATTTTATACTTAATTTTGTTTAACATTTTAAAAGATACATGA
Organism: Polaribacter sp.; assembly: GCA_029252865.1. Lineage (GTDB taxonomy): Bacteria > Bacteroidota > Bacteroidia > Flavobacteriales > Flavobacteriaceae > Polaribacter. The sequence goes on along the minus strand of JAQXAP010000099.1, from coordinate 16,394 downwards.
AACAAAATAAAAACGGTGTTTGGACAAGTTGGAACGCAAACGTAATACACAACTACAAATCACTTTATAAAGTAACCACTGAGGAGGAATTACAAGAAATTGTCAAAAATTCAGAAAAAATTCGTGTTTTCGGAAGCAAACAGTCATCAGCAGATATTGCATCTGGTGTAGAGACTTTAGTAGACATTACTTCTTACAATAAAATTTTATCTTTTGATGATTCTGCCCATACAATTACGGTACAATCTGGCCTTATTTTAAGTGAATTACTAGAAATAATTGAAGCTAAAGGATGGTGTATACCCTGTTTACCAGACATAAACACGATTACAATTGGTGGCGCATTAGCAACCGGAACACACGGAACAAGCGGAAAACTATTATCTGAATACATCACCCAATGTAGCATTGTTCTTGCAGATGGTTCTGTAAAAAAAATAACGGAAAAAGATGATTTAATTGATGCCATAAGAATTTCACTAGGTGTTTTAGGTGTTTTATCTAAAATTACTTTTCAATGCGAGCCTCTTTACACATTGCATGTAAAAGAAGGTCCTGAAAATGATAGCATTTGGCTACCAAAAATTAAAGAGCGATTAAAAAAACACGATTTCTTAAGAATTTTATGGCTACCTCATACCGACAAAGGATATGTGATTAAAGGCGACAAAATTGATGTCAATAAAGAAATTAAAGAAGATGCAGGTCCTTCTTACTTAAAACACAGAAGAACTGCTTCTAAGATATTATATAAATACACGCACATTTTTCCTTGGTTTACTGCAATTGCTAATAAACTTTTATACCTAGGATTTTTTAGCAGTACCAAGGAACACAAAGGTTCATTATATCAGGCGACTGTAACTAAATCTAGAGGTTCTACTTTAGAATTAGCAGAATGGACGATTGGCCTAGATAAATTTCCAAAAGTTTTTGAGGAATTAAAAACAGAAATTAACAAGTGGAGCAATAAATCATTTATTCATATTCCTATGGATATCCGTTTTGTATATAAAGATACATCTTGGTTAAGTTATGCCTATAAAGAGGATACGGTTACCATGGGATGCGTTTCTAGAAACGCAGCTACTGCAGATACCTATGAGGCGTTTAAAAGCGTTGAGAGAATTTTTCTAAAACATGGAGGAAAACCGCATTGGGCAAAACGATTTGCAGCGAAAGATGCAGAACTTTCTGGTGTATATGAAAAATGGGGAGATTTTAAAATGTTGAGAAAAAAATTAGATCCTGCCAACAAATTCTTAAACCCCTATTTAAAAGATATATTTAACGAATAAATAAATAAATAACGAATGCCAATACCTAAAGGATTTTTATTCGATTTTGATGGAGTTATTGTAGATAGCTTCAAGAGTCATTACTCGGCTTGGAGCTCTGCTTTTAAAGAATTATTTGATGCTGACATCGCACCATTTCCTGCAAGTTGTATCGGAAAAACGCCCATGATCATTGCGAATTATTTTTGCAGTGTAATTGGCCAAGAAAATAAAACGGAAGACTTGTATTATTTAAAAGACAGACATATTCTTACAAATTTTACAGTACCCACATTATTACCTGGCGTGCATGAGTTTACAAATTATTTAACCAAAGAGAACGTTCCTTTTGGTATTGCGAGTAACGCGACAAAACAGTTTCTAAAAAATAGTATTCACCATTTAGAATTAAACTTTAAAACAGTTTTTGGTTTTGAAGATTATGAGCATCCTAAACCGTCTCCTGAAGCATACATTACTTTAGCAAAAGCATTAGGTTTTAAAGAAGATGATTTTAAGGATATTTGGGTATTTGAAGATAGCTTAACGGGAACAAAGGCTGCAAAATCAGCAGGAATGATTCCCATAGGAATCACAACACAACACGCTGAAGAAGAGTTGAAAAATGCTGGCAGTATGTTCATATTTCCAACATTATTAGAAGCTTATCAATATTTAAACGTAGAATAATTGGCTATTTTTAAGCTGATGTTACTTCTCTAAAAAGGGTTTCTAAATTCTTGTTTTGGGTATTCAATTCAAGAATTTTTAAACCATTTTCTTGAGCAAAATCAAATATTACCGGACGCATATCTTTTTCACTTTCAAAAGTAATATACCAGGTATTATCGTAATTATTTTTATATGACACTACGTTGGGTATCCTACTTATAAATTGTTCTTCAATCTTATAATCAAAAGTAACTACAATTACTTGTTGGTGATCCTCTTTTAGCTCTGCCAGCCTTTTATCCACCAAAAGTTCTCCTTGTTTAATAATGATCACTCTATCACAAACAGCCTCTACCTCTTGCATGATGTGCGTGGAAAAAAGCACGGTTTTATCTTTTCCTAATGCTCTAATCAATGCTCTAATTTCTACCAACTGATTTGGATCTAACCCTGTAGTTGGTTCGTCTAAAATTAACACTTTTGGATTGTGCAAAATCGCTGCTGCCAAACCAACCCTTTGCTGATAACCCTTTGACAATTGATTTATTTTTTTGTGAGCCTCAATGGTTAATCCTACTTGAGAGATACAAGCCTCTATCTGCGTTTTATCAATCTTAAAAATTTCGGCTTGAAATTGCAAGTATTCGCGCACATACATTTCTGTATACAACGGGTTGTGTTCTGGCAAATAACCAATCGTTTTTTGAGCCTCTAAAGGATTTTGTAACACATCTATTCCATCCACTAAAACTTCACCCGAATTTGGTTTTATAAAACCGGTTAGAATTTTCATCATTGTTGACTTCCCTGCACCGTTTGGGCCTAAAAAACCAATGATCTCACCTTTATCCGCAGAAAAAGAGACCTTGTTTAATGCCTTTTGACTTTTATAAACTTTAGAAACAGCAGTAACTTTAATTGACATTTTATAGGTGTAGTTTTTATTCTATTAATAACGAAGTTAATCCTTTTTTAGTTTACAAAAATAGGATTTTATAAACGCATCCTTCTTATATTTTTCATTCTAGCCCAAGCAATTTTATGACGTTTTTTATAAAACCACAAAGTACCTAAATCTAATAAAAAATAAAAAAGACTAATGCCACTTGGTGGATTAAAGCTAGGCAAAAAATCAAAAACTCCCCAAGCCGTAGATGGCCATTTCCAACATAAATAGTGAGTTCCTATAATTTCTAAATAAGCAACTGTAATGTACATTGTTAAATAAAAAAGGCGTTCTCTTGGCTTTTTCCTTAAAATTAATAACGTTGCAATGGTCATGACAAAACCGAAAACATCGTTCCCAAAAATTAAAAAAGCGGTTGCATAAACAAGAATAAATATACTGAGTATCTTTTCAATTTTATGTTTGTTTTTAATGATGGATGCTGCTCTAGAAAAATACAATACACCAACATAAACCAATGCATGACCAGGAGGCACATAATGTGGCACGTTTTCTAATCGGTACGTATACATGCCTAACAAAATTGAAAACAAATATTCTCCTAAAACAGCAATCAGTACTGCATAAATCATTTGTTCTCTAATACGATTATTCACTTGCCAAAAAGTGATAGCAAAACCAATAAACATACTAATATTAGCATAAAACTGGGCGTCTTTAGTAATTTCTAACATGTAAAAACTATCTAAAAACAAACCAAAAAGTATAAATAAATACAGCGCTCCTAAACTTTTAGAAGTTGCGTAAAAAGAAGATTTTGATGCTAACAAACTCATGCCGCTAAAATAGTAAAGAAAATAAAAATGGCTCAATAAAAATTGAGCCATTTTAAAAAGGATATGTCTTTATTTTATAATTGATATCTCACTCTTACGCTTACAAATCTTGGAAGAATAAATGTCTGATTTACAGTAAAAGAAACAACACCTTGATTTACAGAAGACTGAAAACCTGTTCCTAATAAATTATTACCAACCAATTCGTATTCCCATTTGGCATCATTGTCTTTTCTATACGATAAAGAAGCATTCCATATTTTAAATGAATTCACAACACTTCCTTCTTGCCTCGTTTCGGTATAAGAAAAATCTGATTTTGCCGTTAATGAATCCCAAATATACGCGTCAAAATTAAATGACGGCATGTGCATAATAGACTTGACATCTGCTGCTCTAGCACTATTGCTTTGGTCTACAAAAGAAACTCTATAACGCAAACTAACATTGGGTGCTTTCGTGAAGTTTGTTCCAATACTTGAAATCAATCCTTTTGATATACTTTCATTCGTATTCTCTCTAGAATTAATAAATTGGAAGGTTTTATTGTGTGAAAAATTACCTCCTAAAGACATTTTTATTTTTTTGATTGTTTTTTCAACTCTACCAAAAGCGTTAAAATTTTCGTTGTCAAAAAGGGAGTTTAAATACGTACTACTAGAAACTACAGATTGTGGCTCAAAAATAGTATTACGATTTACTTGATTTGCTGTTTTTCTGTAACTCACTCTTGCATACACATTACTTGCATTAAATAAATTGTAGCTAGAATATCTTAGAGCGACATTATGAAAACTAGCATTTACCAATTCGGCATTTCCTGCAAAAAAAGAACTGTAATTATTAGCTACAATACCTCTAGCTATTTTGTTTACGTCTGTAAAATTCACTTCTTGTTTGTAGGTCAATGCTAAGCTCTCACTTCTTTTAAACTGCACAATCATATCAAACTCCGGCAAAAATTTGGCAAAGGCATCCTCAAAATATTCTGTGGCAAACTGTGTATTTTCAGATTTGTAAGAGTGCATGGTAAAACCTGGCGTAAATGTAAAAATACCTGCTTTTAATCGATATCTTAACCCTGCATAAATATCTGTAAAATTATACTCGGTGTCATTGGTTGTTTGTAAATCATTAACACCCTGAATCGTTGGAGTTGGATCAAACTCAGTTCCATTATCTAAAATTTGAAAGAACCGAGAATTAAAATTTTGTTTACTTAAAATAGTTCCGGCAACAAAGTTTAAATTACTCTTTGTATTTAAGATATAATAGTAATCTAATTTAGCGTCTAATTGGTTTGTTTTTACTTTTCTATCTTGTTCTAATGTGTAAAACATATTAGATCTATCTAAACCTAGACTTTCTGCGGCATCATCAAAACCATCGTTATCTGCGGCATCATTATTAATCGGATCATTTTCTAAAGAAGCAACGTAAAAGGGATCTTCATCTTGTAATAAATGCTTTACCTCTAAAGCAAAAATATTTTTTTCACTTGCAGTATAAAAATAACTGAAATTCTGATTTATTTTAAATGGAGTGGCACTCTCTCTTTCAGAAATATCACTTAACACTCTAGAATTAACGTTATCTGTTCTAAACTCATTAGAGAAACGCCCCGTTACATCATAATTTAATTGGTTGTTATAATCTTTTTTATAAACTGAGCTAAATCGAAATAAACCTGTATTACTTGTCTGATCTGTTACATTATCAACAAAATCATCTGGCGTAGTAGGGTCTATATAATCAATATCTCTAATATTTCTTTGTCCGTTACTATTACTAGACCAAATTAAAAAACCGCTTAAATCTAATTTTTTGTTTGGTGAATAGCTAAAGTTAAAAGCAGACAATTTGGTTTCAATTTTATTTGCATTCCTAGCACTTGCATTCAAAAAACCAATACCGGCATCTCCAATATTAATGTTTGTTCCGTTTGATGGACTCTGACTCTGAAAACCGCCACCAAAACTTCTTACATCTCTCCTACTTAATACAACATCACCAATATTGTTTACATCTCCAATAACATTTAGGGTGTATTTTGGCGTGTAGTAAAACAGCTTTGGCTGAAAAAGATACAAGCCATCATCTGGCGAATTTCCTGCACCTGCAGTTATATCTCCAAACCAAAAATTCTTTTTACCTTGTTTTAACTTCACATTAATAGCAACCCTGTCTTGGTTATTTTGAACGCTACTTAATTGATTCACATCCGAATAATTTCTTAAAACCTGAATTTTATCAACTGCATTAGAAGGAATATTTTTTGTAGCTAATTTTGTATCACCACTAAAAAATTCCTTGCCGTCTACCATTATTTTTTCAACGACTTTTCCTTCAACTTCTATTTCACCTGCGTCATTTAATTCTACTCCAGGCAACTTTTTTAATACATCTTCTAATTTTCTTTCAGAACCATTTTTAAACGAATCTGCATCATAAATTATGGTATCCCCTTTAATGGTTACTGGCATTTTAGAAACCAAACTAATTCCGTCTAACATACTGTCTTCAAACATCTTGTAAGTACCAGACATATCGGCTTCCTTAGTCGTCATAAATTGACTAATTTCTTTAAAACCTATGTAACTAATTTTAATATTGTAGACAGTATTTTTTTTAAGATCTAGTTTAAAATTTCCTTTTGCATCTGTAAAACCAAAAGAAGCAATTTTTTTTGCAACAGTATCTAATGCAATAACGTTTGCCATTTCTAAAGGAGCGCCAATAGAATCTTTAACAACCCCTCTTAAATTAATTTGAGCCATAGAAACCCAAGACACCATAAAAATAGCAAGAAATATAATTTTTTTCATTTGTATTTTGTTGTTCATTAAGTTGTGATAGAATAATTAATTTCTTCGACCGCCGCTTCTTCTACTTTTAAATTGTTCTTTTAGTTCTGCTGTTTTCTCTTTTACAATTTTGTTGTAATCTTCTCTATTTACCTCTTTTCCTTTTGTTGGTCTTTTTATTTCTACTGCTTCTGATGGATTTAATGCAATTTCTGTACACAACATTGTTGTTCTTCCTTCATTTATCTCTAAGATTAAACCTGGCAAACCAAAATAAACTCCTGGCCCAGAACTTACTGGTATTTGAGGTGTGTACCATGCAGTTACGGCTACCATTTTTACAGCGTCTTTTTCAGTAGCTGTTTTGGTAGAATCTTTCTTTTTAGTATTTCTTCTTCTACTAAAAATACTTCCCCAATCAATTGTATTATCTACTTTAACCATGGTTGCTTTATAGCAAGTATACTGCCCAATCTTCTTGGTTTCCGCGCCCATTTCCCACTTTGGTTGATCCATTGCCTCCATCACCCTAAAACGCTTGCTAAATTGCTCAACATCTTCAATCATTTCTTTACTCTTAAGGTTTTTATAGATAGAACCTTGACCGTTGTTACTTCCCCAGCTTCGGGCTGCAGTTCCCGGAGCGTCTAATTTTACATTCTCCTTAAAAGAAGATTCTGTTTTATTAAAATTTAGTGTAAACGTTTTTTCTAAATAATTCTTAAAACGAGCCATCATTTGTTTCTTTTGCTGCTCACTCATTTGGTCTCCGAATCGACTCATATCCATGGTTCTTTTAGACATGTAAGTAGCCTTTCCTTGAAAGTCTTTTTGAGCAAATGTAGTGACAGTAACAATTGCAAGTAGGAATGTAAAAATTGATTTCATATGAATTGGTTTTATTTTTTTCAAAAGTACTCTTATTAATTTTTGATAAGACTTAAAAAAAACTTAAAAGTTTAACTTTAATTTTAATAAATTAAACAAAAAATCAGCCTCCCATTTTAATTTTCATTCCATTACCGTCTCTAGTCCTGTAACGATCCATCATCTCTTTCGTTTTTTCTATAGAAATCTTACCAAATTTTTGTCGAGTAACTATTTTTCCTTTCGCAGGTTCATTGATTTTATTGATTTCTTTTAGGTTTAATATGATCTCTGAACATACAATGGTTAAATCTCCATCATTAACTTCTAATATTAATCCAGGTAAACCTCCATAATTACTTGGTCCATTACTAATTGGAACATCTGGAGTATACCAAGCAACTAGGGTTGTTTTTTTTGTTACTTTTTCTTCCTTTACTTCACCATCAATCATATTAATTTCAATACTCTCTTCCTCTCTTTCATGCACAGCTTTATAACAAGTATAATTTCCTATATTTTTTGTTTTACCTGTTAATTTCCAATCATAGGCTACAAGATTATCTTTTATCAAGAAGACTTTCCCCATCAATTCTTTTTTATTCGCCATTCTATTTTCTGAAATATTTTTATACAATATATCTGAACTTCCATTGCCGCCCATCATCATTACCATTACACTGCCATTAGATGATGGCCCTTTTGGAGCATCTAATTCTTGATCTTCTTTATACATAGACTCTAATTTGGTGAAATCTAGTGTAAATGTCTTTTGAAATATTTTTCTCATTTGAGCCTCCATTTGTTCTTGAATCCCTGGATTTGCAGCAAATGTAGTACTGTCTAATTCAAATGATGATTTTCTGTGTGTCTTGTAAATAGCTCTTCCTTTAAAGTTTTGAGCGTGGATAGAGGTCATTAATAATAGTGCAAATACGGTAATTATTTTTTTCATAATGTTTGGTTTTAAATAGAACACCGCAAAAGTGCACACTAAAACCATAGAATAAAGTTAACAAGTGTTAACGAGTGTTAACCCAAAGTTTTTATGCATTTTTGAAAGTATATTTGCTGCATGAATACCCAAAAATACAAATGGATTCTTTATTTAATTGTGGTCACAATTATTACAACAATTGCTATTCAGTTTTATTGGAACTTTAAAAATTACGAGGAAAACAAACAACGTGTTGTCAATGAAATTCAATTAAGTTTAGACAATGCCGTAGAAGAATATTATTCATCTCTTGCCAAAAGTAACTTCTTAACCATTATTAAGAATGATGATGAACAAACTTTAAGCAATGCCAGCAATCAACCGTCTAAAACCCTGTTCTCTCGATTAAAAAACAGGATAAATGCTCAAAAATTTACAAAGTCGAAGTTGAGTATTAGCAGTATCGAGATTTCTTCCGATGAAAATTTTTCTCTGGAGAATATAGATTCTTTAATGCTCCGTCCCTCAAAAATCACCTCTCATTTTAACAATAAAAAAGATACAGACAGTATAAAACTTGTTACCACCCTAAAACCCATTATTATTTCATTTTTAGATAAACAACTAGATTATAACAAAATTGATTCTTTGATTGAGCAACAATTATCAAAAAAAGGTATTGCTTTAAAAACAAGTTTTCATCACATTAAAAATGATACTCTTTTTAAACAAACCAAAGACCTTAGTTTAGTTGACAAACAATTTTCTGTCACCTCAAAATCTACCTACTTAAGAGATTTAGAAGCTTTTGAGTTGTATTACAGCAATGCCAACTTTGAAGCTTTAAAGAGGGGTTTTGGAGGCATTTTCTTATCACTACTACTTTCTTTATTAATTATTTCTTGTTTGTTTTAGACAGAACTTTTATTCTAAACAAACTTTGGGGCAATGATGATTTTTTTAACGCAAGAAGTATGGATGTTTTTATTAGTAAATTACGTAAAAAACTAAAAAAGGATCCGAACATACAGATTTTAAACATTAGAGGTTTTGGTTATAAATTAATTTGCTAAGTAACTACTGTATAGTTTTTTAGATTACTCGTAAAGGCGCAACTTCCTTTAAAGAAGAACTTTTTATTTTTAAAAATAATTCTCTATCTTTAAGTCGTTAATAATCAACCCTTATGAAAAAACTATTCTTTATCCTTTTTGTCTTACCCTTTATTAATTACAGTCAAAACTATCAACAACAAAACTTTTTACTCCCTCTAGAAATCACAGGAACTCAGTTGATTCAAGAAGGTGTCGACTATACGGTTCCGGCCAACACAATACTTCATATGTTGGATAGAACTGGAAGTATACAATACAGAACCAATAACTATCAAGGCCTTGATTGCCCATGTATTATAGGGCCAGGTAACACGGTAGCGCACTCTAATAACAATGATGGTGTTTATGGTATTTTATATGCTTTTAATGAAAATTCTTATGTAAAACCGATTACAATAAATAGTCAAGATACCTGGAATACTTGGACTGTCCCAGAGAATAAATTTTGGTATGTGTTACAAACTAATTGGTATACTGAAGGGTTCGAAAGAGGAGATATTTTATTTGCTGGAAAAGAAATAAGTTCAAATGAGAATGCTAATTATTTTTTGGCTCTTGAATACGATATTCTGGCCTACAACTCTTCTTTATCAGTAGCTTCTGTAGATTTAAAGACGGCGCCAACATTATACCCAAATCCAACAAATTCTCAATTGTCTTTAAACTCTGACCAAAATTATAAAATAGAAGTTTATGATCTTAATGGCAGAAAAGTAATGGAAACAACAGGCAACAAACTTAACATGTCTGTGCTGTCTAATGCCACCTACTTAGTAAAAGCTTTTGATAAGTTAACAAAAGAAACAAACACATATCGGGTGGTAAAAAACTAAATAAAAAACTACTCAAAAAAGTTCAAAATTTTGTAAGTTTGGGGCTACCTAAAAAATTTAATTTTTAATATATGCACGTTGCAATTGCAGGAAACATTGGCGCTGGTAAAACTACGTTAACCAAACTACTAGCCAGACATTATAAATGGAAACCTCATTACGAATCTGTGAATGAAAATCCTTACCTAGACGATTTTTATACAGAAATGGAACGTTGGTCTTTTAATTTACAAGTATATTTTTTAAATAGCAGATTTCGTCAAATCTTAGAATTAAGAGAAAGTGGCAAAAATATTGTTCAAGACAGAACCATTTATGAAGATGCCAATATTTTTGCACCCAACTTGCATGCAATGGGATTAATGACAAACAGAGACTTTACAAATTATAAATCTTTATTTGAATTAATGGAAAATTTAGTAACTCCGCCAGATTTATTAATTTACTTAAGAGCAGATATCGCTAAGTTGGTGAGTCAAATTCATAAACGTGGTAGAGAATACGAAAGCTCTATTAGTATCGATTATTTAAGTAGATTAAATGAGCGTTACGAAGCATGGATATCTACCTACAAAAAAGGAAAGCTATTAATTATTGATGTTGATAATCTTGATTTTATAGAAAACCCAGAAGATTTAGGATATATTATAGACAGAATAGACGCTCAAATAAACGGGTTGTTTTAATAATTTAGAAAAAAAATGAAAAGAGATCGCGAAAACGGTCTCTTTTTTTATGCATTAAAAAATACCCAAAACACTTATTTACAAACCTTTAACCATTCTTTTCACCTAATTTAAGACAGCGCTTTTCAACAAAAAAATAAAAATGATAAAAAAATCCATTTTTTTTGTAACAAAAACAACGTTTCTAACGTATAATATAATGTAGCAATACAATTACATCCTTAACAACGTAATAGAAAATTTAGATGAGACAACTTAAAATTACCAAGCAGGTTACAAATAGAGAAACTGCATCGTTAGACAAGTACTTGCAAGAAATAGGAAAAGTAGATTTAATTACAGCTGATGAGGAAGTAGAATTGGCGCAGTTAATAAAAGCTGGTGACCAAAGAGCATTAGAAAAATTAACAAAAGCCAACTTAAGGTTTGTTGTATCTGTTGCAAAACAATATCAAAACCAAGGATTAACATTACCCGATTTAATAAACGAAGGAAACTTAGGTTTAATTAAAGCGGCAAAACGTTTTGATGAAACGCGTGGTTTTAAGTTTATATCTTACGCCGTATGGTGGATTCGTCAATCTATTTTACAAGCATTAGCAGAACAATCTAGAATTGTACGTTTGCCGTTAAATAAAATTGGTTCTATCAATAAAATTAACAAAATGTATGCTTTCTTAGAGCAAGAAAACGAAAGACCTCCGAGTCCGGAAGAGATTGCTAAGAAATTAGACATGACTGTGAATGACGTTAAAGAATCTATGAAAAATTCTGGTCGTCACGTATCTATGGATGCGCCTTTAATTGAAGGTGAAGACTCTAACTTGTACGATGTATTAAACTCTGGAGAATCGCCAAACCCAGACAAAACATTATTACACGAATCTTTAAGAATAGAAATTAATAGAGCATTAGAAACATTAACGCCACGTGAGGCAGATGTTGTAAAATTATACTTTGGTTTAGGTGAGCACCAACCAATGACTTTAGAAGAAATTGGTGAAACTTTTGATTTAACACGTGAGCGTGTTCGTCAAATTAAAGAAAAAGCAATTAGAAGATTAAAACATACTTCGAGATCTAAAATCTTAATGACCTATTTAGGGTAGGAATCACCAATGACATTTTGGTTGATTACCCAAAATAAAAACTTTAAAAACTCTCGAAAATGATTTTCGAGAGTTTTTTTTTACCTTGTTTAGTCGCTAAAAAGTATTGATACTTTTAAAAAAACTTACGATACTTTTACCAAAAAGTATTGATACTTTTAAAAAAACTCACAATACTTTTTCCCAAAAGTATTGATACTTTTTAAAAAAGTTACTAGAACTTTTTTAAGACCTCTTTTAATGGTAATAATTTTATGTTTTTACGCATTAAATGTAGCTTTTTATGTCTTGTATTTTGCCTTTTTTTGTCTTAAAAGGCATAAAAAACAGCTTAAAATGAGGTGAAAATAGCGTAAAAATTAGAGAGAAATTTTCTTTTTTAACCTTTAACCATTGTTTTTTGATGCACTTAATAATACAGATTTTTAATAAATTATTGTTTAATTTTTAATGCATTGCCTTGTACCTCACAATAACAAATTAAGTACCTTTGTAAAAATAAACAACAACACAACAACAAACAAATGAGTAATTTAATTGCACCCTCTATTTTAGCCGCAGATTTTGCCAACCTACAAAGAGACGTTGAAATGGTAAACAATAGTGAAGCAGACTGGTTTCATATTGATATTATGGATGGCGTTTTTGTACCCAACATTTCTTTTGGAATGCCCGTTTTAAAAGCGATTGCGAAACACGCTACAAAAACAATTGATGTACATTTAATGATTGTAAACCCTGATCAGTACATACAAACATTTGCAGATTTAGGCGCAGATATTTTAACCGTACACTACGAGGCGTGCACGCATTTACACAGAACAATACAAGCTATAAAAGCAGCAGGCATGAAAGCCGGTGTTGCCTTAAACCCACACACACCAATTGCGGTTTTAGAGGACATTATAGAAGAATTAGATGTAGTGTGTATTATGAGTGTAAATCCGGGGTTTGGTGGCCAATCATTTATAGAAAACACCTACAAAAAGGTAAGCCAATTAAAACATTTAATCGAATTTACAGAATCTGAATGTCTAATAGAAATAGATGGCGGTGTTACCTCTTACAACGCAAACGCATTAATTGAAGCCGGCGCAAATGTTTTGGTTGCTGGTAGTTATGTTTTTGGCGCTGAAAATCCTACAAAAACCATTGCAGATTTAAAAAAGACGATCGAATAATTGCTATACACAGTTGTAGACATAGAAACCACAGGAAATGGATATAAAGGTGCTAAAATAACCGAAATATCCATTTTTGTTTTTGACGGAAAAATTGTGGTTGATGAGTTTACTTCTTTGGTAAATCCTGAGCAACATATACCCGCATTTATTACCAACCTAACAGGCATTACAAATGCAATGGTAAGAAATGCACCTAAGTTTTTTGAAATTGCAAAAAAAGTTGAAGAACTTACCAAAGACGCTGTTTTTGTAGCGCACAACGTCAATTTCGATTATAATATTATTCACGAAGAATTTAAAAATTTAGGATTCAACTTTAAACGAAAAAAACTGTGTACGGTTCGTTTATCAAGAAAAATTATACCTGGTTTAAACTCTTATAGTTTAGGCAATATCTGTACTGCAGAAAACATACCTATAAATGGCAGACACAGAGCCAAAGGAGATGCAGAAGCCACTACAGAGTTGTTTAGACGATTGCTAGAAAGAGATGATAATTTTACCATCAATTCTTTTTTAAACCCAAAATCTAGGCAAGCCACCTTGCCGCCTTTATTAGACAAAAAAGCAATAGACGCTTTGCCAGAAACCTTTGGCGTTTATTACTTTAAAAATAGTGCCAAAGAAGTAATTTATGTGGGCAAAGCAAACAACATAAAACAGCGTGTAATTAGTCATTTTTACGATAAAAAGAAAAAATCGCAAAACATGTGTTTAGAAATTGCCGACGTTTCTTTTAAAAAAACAGGCAGCGAGTTACTCGCTCTTTTGCACGAGTCTGCAGAAATAAAACACATATATCCCAAATTTAATAGAGCACAACGCAGAGCCGGCGAAGCCGTGGGTGTATTCTATTACGAAGACCAAAAAGGCATTGTGCATTTAGCCTATAATAGACTAAAGTTAATACCCAACCCCATTACAAAATACTATTCTGTAGCAGAAGCCAGAAATCATTTAGAGGCCTTGTGCAAAGAATTTCAATTGTGCCCAAAATACTGCCACTTACAAACCAATGTGAGTAGTTGTTTTCATTATCAAATAAAAGAATGCAAGGGCATTTGTTGCAACAAAGAAACAGTGGTAAACTATAATAAACGCGTTAAAAAAGCCATTAAATCTGTTGGTATTGGGGCAAAAAATTTAGTGATTAAAGAAACCGGAAGAACCAAGAACGAGGTTGGCTTTGCTCTTATTTTAGAGGGCATTTATAAAGGGTTTGGTTATGTAAATTTGCAACAATCTAAACAATTAGAAAACCCAGAAGATTACCAATTATTTGTGCAGCCTAAAAAAGACAACAAAGATATACAACGCATCATAAAAGCGTATCTCAACAAAAAAAAGGAGTAAAAAAACAACTTCTCTGTGCACAGCGCTATCTCAAAATAGTTGTAATCGTTGTTTCAATTATTTTAGAAAACACCTATTCTCAACAATTATAACAAACTAAAAACATAAAAGCATTGCGTTTGGTTAGTGTACCATTTTATAGGCTATCTTTCTTTAAAATGTGTGCATACTATTAAAGAAAACGAAGGCATACCTCTTTAAAAAATGAAAGTTCAACCATAGATTTTTCTTAAAAAATTAATATTATTTAAAAAAATAAACTATATTTAGAAAAAAATTAAGCTATGTACAAAAATAAAAACAACCCTCGGTTTTCTCTTTTTGCCTTTTTTTTACTTAAAAATAACATTTGGCAAACACCCTAAAATTTTAAAAACAATCAAATAAATAGTAAATTTACTTTAAGATATTAAGTAATATTTACAATTCTACTTTACATTTTAATCCCCCCTAAATGATTACACGATTAAAAGTAATGCCTCTATTTAGAATAGAGCTTACACTCAGCATCCTACTTTTTTTAATTTCTTTATCTTCTTTGGCACAATCTGGTTTGCAATCTGGCACACCTAATTGGCTCCCTTACACTACAGTACAGGCCAAATACAGCCAAAACTATAGCGTTACCACTAACACAGACACAGATGGCGATGGTGTAACAGACGACATAGACTTAGACGATGACAACGATGGTATTTTAGATACCGATGAGGGGTTTAACACTACTTCGTGGACTTCTGCATACGAATTTAACAAAAGTCCTAAAGAATACTTTATTAAAACTAAAAACGAGCATAGTAAAAATCCATTAGCAAGAAATGAAAAGGGTGATGATGCAGTAACAGCAGGGAAGACAGCTACAATTGGCAGACCTTGGGCTATTTCCGCTGTATTTAAAGCTTCGAGTAATAGTGGACACCGAACTATCTGGTCTCAGGGCAACGATGCCGCTCAAATGTCTTTAAGATTGGACAATACAGGAAAACTTTTATTTAAAATGGGGGGTCCATCAACGGACCGCTTGAGATTTGAGAGTACAGAAAAGTTCGATACCGACTGGGTTGCTATCTATGTCGATTACAACGGTGGTAGAACAAAATTCAATGTAAATGGTATTTCTGAAGACGATGTAAAATCGAGATTTCGATTTTATGAGGTTGATTTAAATACAGGAATACCCAAACTAATTGCAGGTAAATGGCTAACTTTTAATAATTCAGGGTTTGATGGCTCCATAAGTAACGATTTTCATATTGGAACTAGGTATAATACTCATCTAGATCAATATTTTGATGGACAGATTGCAGGCGTTACAGCAACAACACTTAATACCGGTGTTGCTTTACCTAGTGAAAAAGAGGTTTCATTAATGACCTTAGACCCATTACATTGGTTAAACTCTTATAAGGTAGATAAACCTTATAGAAAACCACATCAAAATAACAGCCCAAACTCTTTTAGCTTAAATAATGGAGATTCAGCCAATGCAACGCAAGTATATTTGTTTGGAGATAATAATGGAAATGATGCTACAAAAGTAGCCAACCAAGTACATATCACTCACAAGGCATCGAGATTAAACGGAAACAACCTAGATATCAATGATGTAGAAGATGTTTCTGGGTCGCTTCCTATAACTTTAAAAATAGATACCGACGGCGACAGTAAACCCAACCATTTAGACCTAGATAGTGATGATGATGATGATGATAGTTGTTTCGATGTAAATGAAGCTGGTTTTACAGATGACAATAAAGACGGCATACTAGACGGTACAGGGTTTACTACAGACGGAAAAGTAATAGGTAGCGACG
>JAQXAP010000079.1 GCA_029252865.1 Polaribacter sp. | reverse complement strand
AAAACGGTTATACTATCATTATTTAACCGTTTTTGTTTTTTAAATATCACCTTTTAAGCATCGTGTAAAAAAAGGAAAATCATCTGTAACCACATAGTAATAGACGCCTTCCGGAAATTCTGGTGTGACACCGAAGCGGCCGTTGCACTCATCTAAATCTCCAAGACCTTCAACATATTCGTAGTCTTGCGTAAAAGCTCCCATTTCAATAGGGGTACTTAGACCGGTTGTTCCGCCAGAAGGCCCACCAATAATTGCGGTTAACGTATTTGGACGATTTGTGTCTGGCTCTGATTTTAATCTATAACTTGGTATTAATTCCTTAATGCCGCTATCTAAATTATTTGCATCTGTATACCCATATCTGGCATATACAGGAAATCCGTCAGATGCCCATCCTACCAAAGTCATCCCTTGCGTATTTCCTAAAAATTCTATTAATAATTCTGGCATTCCATGATAATGATAGCTCCCGTTTGGTTGCACATGTGCATGGTTCATATCATCACCAAAATTAAATGTATCATGCCCCAAAGCCTCAATATTCCAGTTCCCTTCTCCTTGTGCCAAACTACATTCACCGGCATCATTACATCTACCTGCTGTTGCAGGATCAAACTTAACACTGTTTAAAGCATAGGCAATTGCTAGGGCAGGGCCAACAACCGCTATACCACTTTCATTTATTATCTCTGGACAAAGGGTAAACCTTTTATTTACACTTTGCGCTGTAATTGTATTTGGATTATCAGCACTTGGAAAAGTACCTACTTGATGATTAGGAATTCCATTACCACTTAAAACTCTATCATCGTTATCTGAGCTCCAAGCGTATTTGCTGTATGCGTTTACAGATTCATCATCATTATAGATTTCTGCATCAATGTCTACTAATATTCCAGCAGTTGAGTAATCTCCAGAACAGATCGTGCTCGTGCTGTCCTGTTCGTTTGTGTCTTCACTTTTACTGCATGATAATATAAATACCAGTATGAATAATTTTAAAATATTTTTCATTTCTGTTCATTTAATTAGTTAGACCCTAATATATAAGAAAAGTTTAAATTATTATAGAATATGCTGTGGCTCTGCATAGTAAGATGAGGTTTTTTGGCGTAAAACCAATATTAAATATTTTAATAAAGAATGCTACTAAAACAATAAAACGGTTCTAGTTTTATAGTGTAAACGTTTATTATATTTGTAAAAATATTATTAGAAATCATGGAGGCAATTATTACTATTGTTGGTTTTTTAGGTTCTGGTAAAACAACTTTGCTAAAAAAGTTGATACATAATTATGTTGATCAGAATTGGAATCCTTATGTAATTCTTAATGATTATGAAAATGCTAGTCTCGATGCGCAACAATTTTTAGATCAAATAGATGTAAAGCAACTAAAGGCTTTAAGTGGTAGTTGTATTTGTTGCAGTGGAATTCATGTATTACGAGATTTTATAAATAGAATACCACCACGATTAAAAGGAGTAACACTTATTGAAGCCAATGGTACATCAGATGCCTGCGCTCTTATGAGTTTTTTGGGTGTTGGGATAAACGAACGATTTTTACCACCCATCCAAATTTCAGTGGTTGATGTCAAAAATTGGCAAAAACGAGGAGAGCACAACGAGTTAGAAGTGAATCAAATTCAAGTATCATCTCTTTTAGTGTTAACCCATACTGAAGACATATCACTAGAAAGAAAAAATGCTGTTATCAAAGAATTAAATACATACAACGCAACAGCAGAAATATTAAGTATAGATGAGGTTGATGTTACGCTCATTCCTAAATTGTTGCCTTCTAAAAATAAGTTTAAAAAGTTTGAGCATTTAAAAGCTCACTGGTCTTCTTGCTCGGCAGATCTTCCTCAATTACCCAATTATAATTGCATTTATGATATTTGTAATGCACTGCCAAAGACGATTATGCGTATTAAGGGATGTACACAAATAGAAAATAAAAAAGAGTACATTTATTTTGAGCGAACCCCAGACGGTAAAATAAGCATAAGACCTTTTAATGGAGAGCCAACTACTGGTTCAAAACTTCTTACTATAGGCCCCGGTAGTACCCCTAATTTACTTGAAAAAGCAATCGAAATTGCCTTGATGAAAGAAAAGCTAAATTTTGAGGGATTAGAAAAAAATCCGAATAGATAGAGTAAGGTATTTTGTACTTCTATTAATTTACAGAAAGAAATAGCAGTGTATCTAGGTTAATTATAGTTCTTGTCGTTGCGTTATCTCTAATTTAACTTGTATAGAAATAGCAGTGAGTCTTTTCTAAAAATAAATGTACTAGTTTAAAATGATACGTATTATTTTTTCTTTAGAATCTTGTAGCTTACCTCTTTGTTATTTGTTTTATCTAAAGCTTTTACTATGTAAATCGCAGATGATAGATGCGACATATCGATAGTATTTCCTGACAACGCCATTACTTGCTTACCTAATAAAGTATAAACCTTTATATCGTATTGCTTTTCGCCTTTTAGTGTAACTAATGAAGTTGTTGGGTTGGGATAGATAGTTATTGATTTAGAGTAATCGTTTACAGATGCTGTTGTGGCATCTCTTAAAAAACGCACTGAGAAACCGTTTCTGGGGTGTCTACCAGCGAAATACATACTAGAACCACCTGTGGTAAAAAATCTCATTGGATAACCAAGGGCTATTGACCCGTTGTTTGAAGTCCAAAAATAGGCTCCAAAACTAAATAAATAAAATTTTATTGGCTCTGAAGAATTGTTGTCTTTATGGCGTTGTCCAAAAGGATATATATTAAACCCACTGATGTTGTTTGTTTCCTGATTTATACCTATTGAATTTTCAGTAAAATTTTCTCCCAAATCCAACCATCCAGATGTTGCAGCTAATGATTGCCCAATCCAATAATCAGGAATAGAGTAGGTGTTAGATACATATCTAATTAAAGCATCCCAATTTCCTGTTGTTGGAACTTGCCAACCAGTTGGAGCAAAAACTTTATCCGGAGTTTGTTGATTATCATCATGCTTTCCTAAAACTGCAAACATATTGTAAAGTTTACCTTTCGAGGGGTCATTATCATAGTAGCACCAGGCACCCGTGGTAAGGTTCTCCCAAGCTGTGGCATCCTCTACATAAGGTATTTCAGTGCCATCACGATAGTTTATTATTTCAGCATTCTCAATAGCCCAATCGTGCGTTCCATATTTTATCCACTCAAACGTATTACCATCTTGGTCGGTAGCTGTGCCATCTGCATAGCGTTGTTCACCTTGCCCATATATTAATAAAGGAGCAATCAAAATTAAGAGTAATTTTTTTTTCATTGTGTTATGTATTTGTTGAAATAAAATAATTTTATTTATTTCAAAATATCTAACTTCATACTAATCAACATTAAATAAAAACTAGAATTACTTTAAGCGTAATACGTTCTTATAAATAGAGGTTTCTCAATTAATAATTCGTTTTTTTAATATTTTATAATTCTTTGTGTATTTCGTTTATTGCCGTCCGAAAGTTGCAGTATATATACTCCTTTTTCTAGCTGGCTAATATTAATAGTATTTTTAATAGGCCTGTTCATTACTTGCTTTCCAAGAATATCATAAACAACAACTTTTAATTGAGAATAATTACCGTCTATGTAAACTATATCTGAAGCAGGATTTGGATAGATTAAAATATCTAATTGATTTTGGTCATCTAAACTAGCAGTAGAACAATCTAAACCAGCATCCTCTATTATCCAATTTTTACTATCTATTAAACTTTGTCTTGCATCTTCTCCACTGCAATAGTTTACTCCTCGAGCTCCTAATGGAACATTAGACTGAACATCTTGCTCTGACCATTTAATTAACATTGAGTCATAATTATCTTGAGACAACCCAGAAGAATTAAGCATTTGAGACATATTAGTTACATTACTCACATTCCAAGCACCTAAATTTTGATTAAATGAGGTAGCTTCGTTAAACATAAATGACATAACAGTTACGTTACTAACATCCCAAGCACTGATGTCCTGATTGAATGATGTAGCACCAGTATAAGGAACCGGTGATGGTCCTGAAACATCCCCAAACATCGACATCATATTGGTCACATTTCCAACATCCCAAGTACTGATATTTTGATTAAATGATGTGGCGCTTGTGAACATAGACTTCATTTCTTTAACATTCTCTGTATTCCAACGACCAATATCTTGATTGAACGAGGACGCTCTCAAAAACATATAAGACATATTTAATACATTTCCAACATCCCAATCTCCAATATCCTGATTAAACGAGCTAGAACGACCAAACATAAACATCATATTAGTTACATTACTTACATTCCAACCACCAATGTCTTGATTAAATGCTGTTACAAAGACATAATTGTCAGCAGAAAACATTGAACTCATATCAGTTACATTGCTTACGTCCCAAGAACTAATATCTCCATTAAATTCTGCTTTATCATAAAATGCCAAAGTCATTGAAGTAATTTGACTTACATCCCAATCTGGCATTGCTCCATATTCACTATTTGAACACAAACCATCTACTGGATTGGTAGTTAAACATGTATTAATAGCGTCTTGAAAATTAGTATCTGTAATTGGGGTTTTTGTACAAGTACCCCAAACTGGTTTATTACTTTCAGCCAATGCTGAATTCGTACTAAATTTAGATGGTTCTGAGGTAATATTTGTAACGCACCAGCCAGAAATATCCTGATTAAAAGGTGTTGCATAAAACATATAAGTCATATCAGTAACATTATTAACATCCCAAGAACCAATATCTTGATTAAAGGCTGATGCTCCATAAAACATATAGATCATATTGGTTACTTTATTTACATCCCATCCACTAATATCTTGGTTAAAGGATGACGCTCCATTAAACATACCAGCGGTATCATC